>CAYGUQ010000258.1:0-6419 GCA_964352995.1 uncultured Rhodobacterales bacterium | reverse complement strand
GAGGATCGCCGCGCCGATGGCCGCGCGGTTCGCCCAGCCCCCCGCCGCGACGCCGACCGCTGCCAGCGCCTCGACGATCAGGCGGCCGAGCCAGATCACGTCCTGCGGCGCGCCGAGCGGCCGCAACCACTCCAGCGCCGTGATCGCGACGATGATCGGCAGCGCCAGGCCGTAGAGCCAGCGATAGAGCTTGCGCGCGTCGCGGTCGCTCAGCCGCGGCACCCGGTATTCGGGCAGGTAGGGCGCGAGCGCCATGCGCCAGACGATCTCCACGAACCGCAGGGCGGCGTAACCGGCGAAGACTGCGATGGCGGTGCCGACGGCGGCGGCGTTGTTCTCGGGGTAGAAGCCCGCCCCGATGAGAACCGCCACGGCCAGCGTGATCGCGAGCCCGACGATCGTGAAGAAGACGCGCGCCGCCAGCACCGGCAGCTTCTCCACCAGCCCCTGCGGCGCGGGCCGCTGCATCCTGACGAAGACGGGCCGCGCGATGTAGACTGCGAAAAGCACCGCGACCGCCCGGCCGATCCCGAGCAGCAGCACCACGAAGACGAGCAGGCCGAGAAAGTAGGACGGCCGCCCCCCGGGGCTCGCGGCGACGAGCGCGTCCCAGACCACGCCCGGCGCCGACGGCGCCTGCCCGGCCAGCGTCATCAGCCGGGCGCGGAACGCCGAGACGCCGCGCTGCGTCATGTCGAGCGCGCTCTCGGAATGGTAGGTGTCCGCCAGGCGGCCGTAGTCCTCAAGCCGAGGGCCGGCGTCGCCCGGCTGCCCGCCGGCCATGCCGTAGTCGCTGAAGGTCTGCGCCGCGGCCCCGCCCGGGTCGCCGCCGGCGAGCCACAGGAAGGCAAGGGCGGCGAGGGCGGCAAGCGTCAGGCGCGCGGCGACCGCCGCCGCCGGCCATGCGCCGCGCGCCGCCGACGGCGTCCTCGTGTCGGGCTGCGCCGGCAGGAATTGCGCCGATGCGGTCATCACACTTTCCCTGCGCGTCCAGCGGGGTCGCGGCTTTCGCTGGCGTTCACCCCGGCGCCTCGGCTAGGACAATGGAGCGGCGTGTGCGAAAGCGCAACGCGGTCGCGCCTGTCGCCGCTTGTCGGGGCGGCGCGCTGGGAGCAGATCGGGCAGCCACGGGCGCAGAAAGCATGCCGAACCGCAGCCAGTCGCCGCGCAGCCGCACCGGTCGCCGCGTGATGCTTTACAGCCACGACACGTTCGGCCTCGGCCACCTGCGCCGCAGCCGGACGATCGCGCAGGCGCTGGCGGCGGCAGACCCCGGCCTCTCGGCGCTGCTGCTGACCGGCTCGCCGCTGGCCGGCCGCTTCGACTTTCCCGACCGGGTGGATCATGTGCGGCTTCCCGGCGTCGTGAAGCTCGCCGACGGCTCCTACCGCTCGCACAACCTCGGGGTGGACATCGACGAGACGGTGGAGCTGCGGGCGGCGCTGATCGCCGCCGCCGACCGCGCCTTCGCCCCCGAACTCGTGATCGTCGACAAGGAGCCCGGCGGGTTCCGCAACGAGCTTCTCGACATGCTGCCCGCGGCCAAGGCTCGCGGCGCGCGGCTGGTGCTCGGCCTGCGCGACGTGCTCGACGACGCCGCGTCGTTGCGCGACGAGTGGGAGCGCAAGGGCGCCGTCGACGTCGTGGAGCGCTTCTACGACGAGATCTGGGTCTACGGGCCGCAGGCGTTCCACGATCCGCTCGCCGGCCTGTCGCTCTCGCCGCGGGCGCGGGCGCGCACGGTCTACACCGGGTTCCTGCGCCGAGATGCGCCCGAGCCGCCAGATCACGTGTCGCGGCCCTTCGAGGAGCCCTACGTCCTCGTGACCACGGGCGGCGGCGGCGACGGCGCCGATCTGGTCGACTGGGCGCTCTCGGCCTATGAGTGCGCTGCGCCGCCGCCCTGTCCGGCGGTGCTGGTCTACGGGCCGTTCCTGCCCGCCGAACAGCGCGCGGAGTTCGACCGGCGGGCCGCGGCGCTGGGCGACCGCATCCTGACGCTGGCCTTCGACAGCCGCATCGAGTGGCTGCTGCGCGGGGCCGCCGGCGTGGTCGCCATGGGCGGCTACAACACTTTCTGCGAGATACTGTCGATGGACGTGCCCGCCTTGATCGCTCCACGGACGCGGCCGCGGCTGGAGCAGTACATCCGCGCCGAGCGGGCCGAGCGCCTCGGCCTCGTGCGGATGCTGCACGCGCCGCGCGACGGCGGCGGCCCGGAGGTGATGGCGGACGCGATCACCGCGCTCCTGACCCAGGCGCCGCCTTCCGCCGGCCGGATCGCCGGGCTGCTCGACGGCCTCGACACGATAGCGCTGCGCGCCGGCGCGCCTGCGCAGCTAGTGCGAATCACCGGGAGCTGACGTTGGCCGACGAAGAAGTTCAGGACGCCGCCGCGGGCGACGCGGCGGAACCGTCCAAACCCGCCGCAAAGGCCGAAGCCCCGCCTCCGCCGCTGGCGATCGTCGTGAAAGGCTGGCCGAGACTCTCGGAGACCTTCATCGCGCAGGAGCTCAAGGCGCTGGAGGACCGCGGCCTGCGCTTCGACATCTGGTCGCTGCGCCGCCCGACGGACCGCGCGCGCCACGCCATCCACGCCAAGATCCGCGCGAAGGTGAGGTATCTGCCGGAATACATCCACGAGGCGCCGATCAAGATCTTCGACGCGGTGTTCAAGGCCGTCGCCCTGCCGGGCTTCGGACGCGCGCTGAACCTGTGGATGCGAGACCTCGGCCGCGACTTCTCGCGCAACCGCATCCGCCGCTTCGGGCAGGCCTGCGTGCTGGCGACGGAGGCGCCGCCGAACCTCCGCTTCGTGTACGCCCACTTCATGCACACGCCGGGCTCGGTGGCGCGCTACGCCGCCGTCATGCGCGGCGTCGAATGGGGTTTCTCCGCCCACGCCCGCGACATCTGGACCACGCCCGACTGGGACCTGCGCGACAAGATCGCCGAGGCGCGCTTCGGCGTCACCTGCACCAACATCGGCTCGCGCAGGCTGAAGGCGCTCACCCCGAACCCCGACAAGATCTCGCTGATCCACCACGGCCTCGACCTCTCGCGCTTTCCGCCGCCGCCCGAGCGCGAGGGGCGCGACGGGAGCCTCGCGATGGCGCCGGTGCGCTTCGTCTCGGTCGGCCGGCTGGTGGAGAAGAAGGGCTACGACGTGCTGCTCGACGCGCTCGCCGAGCTGCCGCCGGCGCTCCACTGGCAGTTCGCCCATATCGGGGACGGGCCGCTCGCCGTCCCGCTGAAGAAGCGCGCCCGCGAGCTCGGCCTCTCCGGCCGCATCAACTGGCGCGGGCCGAAGACGCAGGACGAGGTGATCGCCGCCCTGCGCTGGGGGGACATCTTCGTGCTGCCCTCGCGCCCGGCGACGGACGGCGACCGCGACGGCCTGCCCAACGTGCTGATGGAGGCGGCGAGCCAGGGCGCGGTGATCGTCTCGACGCGGTTCTCGGCCATCCCCGAGTTCGTCACCGACGAGGTCACGGGGATTCTCGTGAAGCCCGGCGACGCCGGCGCGCTTTCCGCCGCCATGGCGATCGTCGCCCGCCGGCCGGACAAGCGCTCGCAGATGGCCAGGGCCGCCCATGCGCGCCTCGTGGCGGAGTTCGGGGCGGGGCCGGCCGGCGACGAGGTGGCCAAACGGCTGATGATCGCGCTCGCGCCGGCGCGGGGCGCGGGCCCGTCCGCCGCGGACTGAGCCGTGCCGCCGGAGCATGGGCCGCCGCAGGAGAGGCCGCGCGCGGCGTTCCACGCGCCGATGAAGCCGCCGGACCACCCGACGCCCTCGGGCGACCGGCGCATCGCGCGGCTCACCGTCAAGGCGCTCGACCGGGCGGGCTTCGAGCCTTTCGTGGCCAGCGCGCTGCGCACGCGGGAGGGCGCCGGCGACGCCGCGGCGCAGAAGCGCCTCGCGGCGGCGGCGGAGGCGGAGACGGCGCGGCTGGTCGCGGCGCTGCGCGACGCCCCGCCCGCCCTGTGGCTGACCTATCACTGCTACTACAAGGCGCCGGACCTGATCGGCCCTGCAGTCTCGCGCGCGCTCGGGATCCCCTATGTCGTTCTGGAGGGGACGCGGTCGCCGCGCCGGCTGTCGGGGCCGTGGGCGCGCTTCGCCGCGGCGTCTGAGGCAGCGCTCGACGCCGCCGCGGTCGTCTTCTGGTTCACCGGGCGCGACCTGCCGGCGCTGGAGGCGGGCCGGCCCGAGGGCCAGCGCCTCGTCCACCTGCCGCCCTTCACCGCGCTGGGCGAGGTCGCGGCGCGGCCGGTCTCGACCGCCGGGCCGCTGCGGCTGCTCTGCGTGGCGATGATGCGGGCGCCGGACAAGCTCGCGTCCTTCCGCGCGCTGGCGCAGGGGCTGGCGGCGGCGTCGGACGTCGACTGGACGCTTAGCGTGGTGGGCGACGGCGAGGCCGAGCCGGCGGTGCGCGCCGCGCTCGCGCCGCTGGCCGGCCGGGTGCGCTTCGCCGGGCGCATCGACGCGCGGCCCGCGCTGCACGACGCCTACGCCGAGGCCGATCTCGTCGTCTGGCCCGGCGTGAACGAGGCGTTCGGGATGGTCTATCTGGAGGCGCAGGCGATGGGCCGCGCGGTGATCGCGGAGGACCGCCCCGGCGTGCGCGACGTGGTGGCCCCGGCCTGCGCGCTGACGCCGCCGGGGGAGCCCGAGGCCTTCGCCGCCGCGCTGCGCCGCTTCGCCGCCGACCGGGAAGCGCTGGCGGCGGCGGGGCGCGCGGCGCGGGCGCACATGGAGGCGCGCCACGGCGTGCGCGCCGCAGCCGAACGGCTGCGCGCCGCGCTGGAGCCGTTGCTGTGAGCGGCGCGCGGCTGGGCCTGCTGCGCCACTTCCCGACCGACTGGAACCGCGAGGGGCGGCTCCAGGGCCGCGTCGACCGCCCGCTGACCCCCGACGCCCGCGCCGCGCTGGCGGGTCTCGCCCCGCCGCCGGGCTGGGCGGCCGCGCGCGTGATCGCAAGCCCGCTGAGCCGCGCGCAGGACACCGCCGCCGCGCTCTGGCCCGCCTTCGAGACCGACGCGCGGCTGACCGAACTCGCCTGGGGCGCGTGGGAGGGGCGGCGCGGCGAGGAGCTGCTCGCCGATCCCGCCTCCGGCTACGCCCATGTCGAGGATTGGGGGTGGGACCGCCGCCCGCCTGGCGGCGAGAGCCCCGGCGACGCGCGCGCCCGCGTCGCGCCGCTGCTGGCGGAGATCGCGCGCGAGGGCGGCGCTACTGGCGGCGCGTCGGACGGGCGGCCGACGCTGCTCGTCGCCCATCGCGGGCTGATCCGGGGGATCCTCGCGCAGGCCTGCGGGTGGGACTTCGACCGGCCCGAGCCGTTCCGCATCCGCCGCGGCCGCATCCACACCCTCCGCCTCGACGCGGCGGGCGCCCCCTGCGCGCCCGGCGAGGACGTCGCGCTCGTCCGCCGCGCGGGCTCGGCCCGCCCATGAGGCGCGCGGCATGAGGCGCAAGGGCGTGAGGCGCGAGGGATGAGGCGCGTCGCCTTCCTCGTCTGCCACCTCAGCGGATCCGGCCATCTGGCGCGGACGCTGACGCTGGCGCGGGCGGTCGCCGCGGCCGGCGGGGCGGCGACCGTGATCAGCGGCGGGCGGCCGCTGCCGCATCTCGACGCCGGCTCGCTGCGCCTCGTCCAGCTCCCCCCCGTCGCCGTGACCGGGCTGGACTACTCCCGCCTGACGACGCCCGAGGGCGCCCCGGCCGACGATGCGCTGATGGCGGCGCGGGCGCGGCGGCTCGCGGAGGCGCTGGAGAACGCGCGGCCGGACGTCCTCGTCACCGAACTCTATCCGTTCGGCCGCCGCATCCTCGCGCGCGAGTTCGACGCCGCCGTCGCGCAGGCGCGGGCCATGGGCGCGGGCGTCCTCGCCTCGGTGCGCGACATTCCCGAGCCGCCGCGCAAGCCGGGCCGCGTCGCCGCCGCCCATGCGATCCTGCGCGCGGGCTACGACGGCGCGCTGGTCCACGGCGACCCGGCGGTCGCGCCCTTCGCGCTCGGATGGCCGGGCGCGGCGGAGATCGCGGACCTGACGCGCGCTACCGGCTACGTCTCCGCGCCGCAGCCGGAACCGGCGGGCGACCCCGACGAGGTTCTGGTTGCTGAGGGCGGCGGCGCGCTCGGGCGCGGGCTGCTCTCGGCGGCGGTCGAGGCGGCGCGGCGCGACGACGGGCGCCCGTGGCGGCTGCGCGTCGGCGGGGCGGACGCCGCGGCGGCGGCGGCGGAATTGACGCGGCTCTCCCGCGGCGCGCCGGTGGTCGCCGAGCCCGCCGCGCCGGACTTCCGCGCGCGGTTGCGGACTTGCGCCGCCGTCGTCTCGCGCTTCGGCTACAACGCCGCGGACGAGATCGCGCAGGCCGGCGCGCCCGCGGTCGTCCTCCCCCTGACCGATGCGGG
>CAYGUQ010000257.1:0-6455 GCA_964352995.1 uncultured Rhodobacterales bacterium | reverse complement strand
GCGGGGGCCTCGCCGTCGAGCCGCAGCGCGTCGGCGAAGATCGTCCGCCCGTCGCGCCGCACGCGCCAGACGTCGCGCAGCCGCGCCCGCGGCGCCGTCTCGCCCATCGCCAGCCGGCCCAGCGCGACCTGCTCGACCATCAGCAGCCGCGCGTCGACGGCCATGTCGACCTCGTAGCGCCGCGCGAGGTCCGCCCCGTCGAAGAGGATCGTCTCCTGGGGCAGCCAGTCGAGCCGGGCGCCGGGGCCGACGCGCAAGGCGGCGTCGACGCGGCCGGTCTCGCCGGTCTGCGCGCGATAGGCGCGCTCGGCGGCCTGGGTGCTGACGGTCAGGAAGGCGCCGGCCTCCGCCTCGGCCCCCCACGCGAAGAGGTCGCCGCCGGTCACGCCGCCGGCGGTGTTGAGCAGCACCGCCTCCAGCCGCCCCGGCGTCGCAGGCAGCATGCAGCGCGCCGAGCCCTGCTGCTCAAGCCGCCCCACGCGGCTCGCCCCGTCGCGCAGCCGCGCCGACACCGCGGCCCGGCCGCGCGCGCGCGGCTGGTCGCCCGGGGCGAAGGCGGCGAGCCCTCCCGACGCGCGGCGGCCGACCTCGGCGCTGTCCACGGTTAGGCGGTCCGGGGCGCGAGGGTCTGGGTAGGAGGGATGGACGGGCGCGATCAACATGGCACCGACGCTAGAACCCCGCCGCGCCGCTTGCGAGAGGCTTGGGGCGCGACCATCGTCGCATCCCGCGCCTTGCCTCATGGCGAGGCGCCCGGCGCCGCGTTTTCGGGCGCCGCGCGGGGCGCGCCCGCCGGCGTCGGCCGCGGCGAGGCCCCGGCGGCGGTCGCCGAGCCTGCTCCGTTCGTCTGGGACGCCGCCGCGCCCGCATCCGCCTGCGGCGGCTCGCCGAACTCCGCCGCCTCCAGCCGCAGCGCCCGCGCGCCGGCCTTCTCGGCGGAGACGCGGATCTCCTCCACGTCGCGCCGCGCCTGCTCGAAATGCGTGTCGAGCCGTCCCACCCGCGTCATCAGCCGCTCCACGTCGCGGTGGAGCAGGCCCAGTTCGCGCCGCATAGCGCCGGCCTGCGCGGCCATCCGCGCGTCCTTCATCACCGCGCGCAGGGTGGTGAGGGTCGCCATCAGCGTGGTGGGCGAGACGATCCAGACGCGCAGGGCGAAGCCCTCCCGCACCACCTCGCCGTGGCGGGCGTGCAGCTCGGCGTAGACCGCCTCCGAAGGCAGGAACATCAGCGCGCCGTCGGCGGTCTCGCCCGGAACGACGTAGCGCTCTGCGATGTCGCGGACGTGCTTGCGGACGCTCGCGGCGAAGGCGCGGGCCGCCTCGCGCTTCTCCCGCTCGCCTTCCGCCGCCACCAGCGCCTCGTAGGCCTCCAGGGGAAACTTGGCGTCGACGGCGATGGGGCCGGGCGGCCAGGGCGAATGGATCAGGCAGTCGACGCGCCGCCCGTCCGCCAGCGTCGCCTGCGCCGACCAGCCGTCCGGCGGCAGGGCCTTCGAGACGATGTCGAGGAGCTGGATCTCGCCGAACGCGCCGCGGGCCTGCTTGTTGGCGAGGATGTCCTGCAGCCCAAGCACGTCGCCGGAGAGGCGTTCGATGTTGGTCTGCGCCCGGTCGATGGCCTCCAGCCGGGTCTGGAGCTCGCCCAGCGCCCGCGCCGTGCGGCTGGCCGAGCCGTGCAGCGTGTCGCCCATGCGGCGCTGCACCTCCTCCAGCCGGCGCTCCATGCTCTCCGCCATGCGCGCCTGCGCCGCGCCCTGCGCCTCCGAGACGTGGCGCAGCCCGCCGGCGAGCTGCTGCTGGCCTGCGCCGAGGCCGCGGGCGGCCTCCGCCAGCGCCGCGATCTCCGCCGAGAGCCCCGCCGAGGCCCGCGCCGCGCGCCGCGCCGAGAGCGCCGCCCAGAGCGCGCCCAGCGCCATGGCGGCGCGCGCGGCGCCGAGCTGGAGCTGCGGCTCGGCCAGCAGGCGCGCCCAGAGCGCGGCCAACGCGCCGTCGGCGCCGCTCATCGCCGGCCGAACAGCGTCTCGATGTCGGCGAGGCTGAGCGCGACGACCGTGGGCCGGCCGTGGTTGCACTGGCCCGAAAGCGGTTCAGCCTCCATCGCGCGCAGCAGCGCGTCCATCTCCGGCCCCGAGAGCCTGCGGCCCGAGCGCACCGAGCCGTGGCAGGCCATGCGGCTGAGCACCGCGTCGAGCCTCGCGCGCAGGCCGTCGGCGCGGTCGAGGTCGGCGATCTCGTCGGCGATGTCGCGGGCGAGCGCGGCGCCGTCGCAGGGGCCGAGCGCGGCGGGCGTGGCGCGCACGGCGACCGCGCCGGCGCCGAACGGCTCCATCACGAGGCCGAGGCGGGAGAACTCCTCGGCGCGGGCGAGCAGGTTCTCGGCGTCCTCGCGCCCCAACTCGGCGATCTCGGGGATCAGCAGCGCCTGCGCCGGCGCGCCGCCGGCGTCGAGCGACCGCTTGAGGCGCTCGTAGACGAGGCGCTCATGGGCGGCGTGCATGTCGATCAGCGCCATGCCGTCGGCCGTCCGCGTCACGATGTAGGCGTCGTGGATCTGCGCCACCGCCACGCCGAGCGGGCCGGGCGTCTCCGCGGTGGCCTCGGCCTCCGGCGGGTCGGCGACGGGGCGGGCGCCCCAGCCTGCGGCGGCTTCGGCTTCGGCTCCGGGGGGGCGCTGAAACGCGTCGGCGGCCTCGGCGAGACCTTGCGGGACATGCGACGGCCAGCCGCCGCGCGCGGGCCACAGGCCGGCCGAAGGCCGCGGCCCGCCGAGCGGGGCGGAGACCTGCGCGCGGCCGAGCGCGGCGTCCGACAGCGCCCGCGCCGGTCGGCAGCCGGCCTCCGCCAGCGCGGCGCGCACCGCGCCGACCATCAGGCCGCGCGCGACGCCCGGCTCGCGGAACCGCACTTCGGTCTTGGCGGGATGGACGTTGACGTCCACGCGCGCCGGCTCGCAGGAGAAGTAGAGCGCCGCTACCGGGCGACGGCCGGAGGGAAGGAGGTCGGCGTAGGCCGCCTGCAGCGCGCCGACCATCAGCCGGTCGCGCACCGGGCGGCCGTTGACGAGCAGATGCTGGGCGACGGCCCCGGCGCGGGCGTGGGTCGGCAGGCCGCACCAGCCTTCCAGCCGCAACCCCTCGCGCTCCGCGCAGACGCGCGCGGCGTCCTCGGCGAAGGCCGGGCCGAGCACGCGCCGCAGCCGTTTCAGCCGCGCGTCGAACAGATCGCCGGCATCCGGCCCGACATGCTCGGCCGGCGCGTCGAAGAGGGTGCGCGCGCCGTCCTCGACCTCGCGCAGCAGGAAGCCGACGGTCGGCGCGGCGACCGCGAGGCGCTTCACGGCCTCGACGATCTCGGCCCGCTCGGCGCGCTCGGAGCGCAGGAATTTCAGCCGCGCGGGCGTCGCGAAGAAGAGGTCGCGCACGCAGACCTCGGTGCCGGCCGCCCGCGCCGCCGGCTTCGCGGCGCCGAGTCGCCCCGCCTCGGCCTCGATCGCCCAGGCCTCATTCGCGCCGGCGGCCCGGCTGACGAGCGAGAGCCGGGCGACGGCGGCGATGGAGGGCAGCGCCTCGCCGCGAAAGCCGTAGCTCGCGATGGCGAGCAGGTCGGAGCCGTCGATCTTGGAGGTGGCGTGGCGCTCCAGCGCCAAGGGCAGCTCCGCCGCGGTCATGCCGGCTCCGTCGTCGGACACGCGGATCAGCCGCGCGCCGCCGCCGGCGATGTCGATGGCGATGTTGGCGGCGCCGGCGTCGAGCGCGTTCTCGACCAGCTCCTTCACCGCGGCGGCGGGGCGCTCGATCACCTCGCCCGCGGCGATGCGATTCGCGACGGCCTCTGAGAGGCGCCGTATGCGCGGGGCGGAGATGTTGCGATCATGCGCCGTCATGCCACTAGGGGTAGCATGAGGGCGGGTCTCGCGCCAGCCTCCTATGGCGGCTGGCGCAGCAGTTCCCGGCGCAGATCGGGCGCGCGGCCAAAGCGGCCGTTCCGCGCCCCGGCCCCCGAGGCGCGGCGTCCTGCGCCGGGAGCGTCGGCCGCGCGTCAGTGCGCGCTGACGGGGGTCATCTCGTGCTGGCGCGCGACGGTGAAGGCGAGGTCGCGGTCGGCCACCAGCGCCAGCCGCGCGCCCTTGGCGTCGTGGATGGCGTAGATCGTGGCGTCGCCGATGCGCTCGCGCGCCTCGACGGGCAGCTCGCTCGCCGGAACCGTGCGGATGTAGACGATCCGCTCGGGGCCCTGCGCCGGGCCGTTCTCGGGAAGACTGGGATGGTCCATCATGCGTACTCCTGACAAAACTCCGCCATCTCGCCGCCCATCAGGCCGACTTCTTGATGGCGATGGTCTTAACGACGCTCTCCGGCGCGCTGCGCGCGAGGTCCACGTGGAGCAGGCCGCAGTCGAGATGCGCCCCGGTCACCTCCATCCCGTCGGCCAGCACGAAGACGCGCTGGAACTGCCGGGTGGCGATGCCGCGATGCAGGTAGACGCGCTCCGCCTCGCCCTCGCGCGCGGCGCGGCCGCGGACCACGAGCTGGCGGTCCTCCAGCGTGATCGCGAGGTCGTCCTCGCTGAACCCGGCGACCGCGAGCGTGATGCGGTAGGCCGTCTCGCCGCGCTGCTCGATGTTGTAGGGCGGATAGCTGTCGCCGCTCTTGGCGGTCCGCTCGACCAGCCGGTCGAGGTCCTCGAACCCCAGCAGGAACGGGTGCGCTGCGAAATTCAACCGTGTCATGCGAGCCCTTTGCACTGAAAGCGACCGTCGCGACCGGCCCGTCACAGGCGCCGGTCCGACAAGATATGGTGGCTGGTTTCGGCGACGCAACTCGCCCGACGCGGATGGCGCCGCGCCCCGCCCGTCGGGGCGCGACGTCGCCTTGCTCCGCGCGGCGCGCGCGCCTAGACAGGCGCGCATCGCGCGACGCCGGGGGCTCATCCATGAACAAGCCGAAGAAGGTCGTGCTCGCCTATTCCGGCGGGCTCGACACCTCGATCATCCTGAAATGGCTGCAGACCGAGTATGGCTGCGAGGTGGTGACCTTCACCGCCGATCTCGGCCAGGGCGAGGAGCTGGAGCCCGCGCGCGCCAAGGCGGAGCTGCTGGGCGTGAAGCCGCAGAACATCTTCATCCGCGACGTGCGCGAGGAGTTCGTGCGCGACTTCGTGTTCCCGATGTTCCGGGCCAACGCGGTCTACGAGGGGCTCTACCTGCTCGGCACCGCCATCGCGCGGCCGCTGATCTCCAAGCACCTCGTCGAGATCGCGCGCGAGACCGGCGCGGACGCGGTGGCCCATGGCGCGACCGGCAAGGGCAACGACCAGGTGCGCTTCGAGCTGAGCGCCTATGCGCTGGAGCCCGACATCAAGGTGATCGCGCCGTGGCGGGAGTGGGACCTGACCTCGCGCACCCGGCTGCTGGAGTTCGCCGAGGCCAACCAGATCCCGATCGCCAAGGACAAGCGCGGCGAGGCGCCGTTCAGCGTCGACGCCAACCTCCTGCACACCTCCAGCGAGGGCAAGGTGCTGGAGGACCCGTCCAAGGAGGCGCCGGACTACGTGTGCCAGCGCGTCGTCGCGCCGGAGAACGCGCCCGACAGGCCCGAGATGGTCGAGATCGAGTTCGAGCGCGGCGACGCGGTCGCGGTCGACGGCGAGCGTCTGTCGCCGGCCATGCTGCTGACGAGGCTCAACGAACTTGGCGCGAAGCACGGGGTGGGCGTGCTCGACCTCGTTGAGGGGCGCTATGTCGGCATGAAGTCGCGCGGCGTCTACGAGACCCCGGGCGGCACGATCCTGCTGGCCGCGCATCGCGGCGTCGAGAGCATCACGCTCGACCGGGGCGCGGCGCATCTCAAGGACGAGCTGATGCCGCGCTACGCGGAGCTGATCTATTTCGGCTACTGGTTCAGCCCTGAGCGCGAGATGCTGCAGGCGGCCATCGACCGCAGCCAGGAGCACGTCTCCGGCACGGTGCGCGTGAAGCTCTACAAGGGCTCCGCCAGCGTCGTGGCGCGGTGGTCGGAGAGCTCGCTCTACTCCGAGGCGCATGTGACCTTCGAGGAGGACGCCGGCGCCTGCGACCAGCAGGATGCGGCGGGCTTCATCAAGCTCAACGCGCTGCGGCTGCGGCTGCTGGCCAACCGCGACAAGCGCCTCCGAGGCTGAGCGCGCGCGCCGGGGGTGAGCGCCCCCCGGAACAGGCCCCAGTGACGCGACGGCATGGTCGCCCCGCGTCCCCGGGCGTCGCGACAGGTCCAGCGGGCCGGCTTCGGGACGCGCGCCGCGTCCCTGGCGTCACCGCCGGGCGGCGGCGGGCGCCGGGCCCGGCGCGGGCTGCGCCGCGGTCTCCGGGCCGGCGACAAGATCTGTGCCCAGTTCGGCGCGCATCTCATCAAGCGCGGTCTGCGCAGCGGCGGCGAGCGCGGGCGCCCGCGCGGCCTCGGCGCGGGCGGCCGACCC
>CAYGUQ010000256.1:0-6459 GCA_964352995.1 uncultured Rhodobacterales bacterium | reverse complement strand
GTCTCAAGCGGTTCTCGCCCGAGACGCAGATCGCCGCGCTGCGCGAGGCGATCGGCGGATCGCAGGCGCCGCGGCTGTCGGCGGCTTGCTTCAGCGCGGCGGTCGACGGCGGCGCCGGCGGCGCCGCGACGCGCGTCCACCGCAGCCTGCTCGGCGCCGGCGTCGCCTCGCGCCTCATCTGCCGCTACCGCCCGCCCGAGGGCGTCGCGCCGCCGGCCCTGACCGTCGTGGAGGGTGCGCCGCGCTGGATGGACGACGACGCTCATCCGCAGGGCGCCTTCAGGCAGCCGGGCCATACGCTGTTCTCGATCGACACCGGCGGCGTTGCGCCCGACCTGCTTGACGAACTCGTCGGCGACGCCGACGTCATCGTGCTGAACTGGCATGCGCGCTTCCTGTCCTTCGAGAACGTCGCCCGCCTGCTGGCCAGCGGCAAGCCGGTGGTATTCACGATCCGCGACATGCACCCGCTGACGGGAGGCTGCCACTTCTTCCACGGTTGCGAGGGCTGGAGAAGCGACTGCTTTCCCTGCCCGCAACTGCTGCCCTCGGCGGTCGACGCGCCGCGGCAGGCGCTGCGCTGGAAACGCGAGAACTGGGACATGCGCAATGCGGCCGTCGTGGTGCTGAGCGAGCACACGCGGCACATCGTGGCGCGCTCGGCGCTGTTTGCGGGCGTGCGCATCGAGAAGATCCCGAACCCGCTCGATCTCGCGGTGTTCTCTCCCACGCCGACCCTGGAGGCGCGCGCGGCGCTCGACCTCCCACCGGATCGGCGCATCATCGCCTACCTGCCCTCCTACAACAGCCGGGTGAAGGGCGCGGCCGAGATGGAGCGGGCGCTGGAGGCGCTCGCGCGGCGCCTCGATCCCGCGGAATGCCTGCTGGTGTGCGCCGGCGCCGGCGCGCAGGGCGTCCGATCCGCCTTCGAAACGGTCGATCTCGGCCAAATCCGCGACGGGGCCCGGCTCGCGCTGTTCTATTCGGCGGCGGACGTTCTGGCCGCGCCGTCGCTGGAGGAGACGTTCTCCAACACGGTGGCGGAGGCGCTGGCCTGCGCGACGCCCGTGGTCGGCTTCGACACTGGCGCGATCGCGGAGCTGACCGCCGACGGGCGCGGCGCGGCGGTTCCGGTCGGCGACGCGCTAGCGCTCTCGGCGGCGCTTGAGACATTCCTCGTCGCGCCTGATCCCGACATCGGCGCCCGCTGCCGCGCCCATGTGGCGGAGACGCTGGCCCCGGAGCGCATCGGCGCGCGCTATCGCGACTTCCTGAAGAGCCTCCGCCCGACCGCGCCGTCGCCGGCGCAGTCGCCGCGGGCGGTCGACGGCGCGGCGCGCTACCTGGCCGCCCGCCTCGCAGCCGCCTGCGGGCGGACCGGCGGTTCGGCTCCCGAGGCGCTTCCTGACGCGCCCTGGCCGACCGAGCCTGACCGGCCCGTCGATCTTCTTCCGAGCGTCCGGCTCGGCACGCAAGCCGCGAGGGCTGGCGGCGGCCGCATCCTGCTTCTGCCGGGCGCGCCAGGTCATGTCGTGTTCGGCCCGTACTGGCGGCTGCCAGCGGGCCGCTACAGGCTTGTGGCCGCGCTGGGCGGCGCGCTTGGGAGCGCGCCCGAGCGGCGCCGGCTCTTTGGCGGCGCGCCGCCGCGCCCGCCGGTTCTGGAGGCCGCATGGAATGTCGAGGCGCTTCTCGCGCACGACACGTTCACGGCGGTCGCCGGCTCAGGCGGCATGCGCTTCGCCATCCTGGAGTTCACGCTGGACGCCGCGGCTGCGGCGATTCCGGGCGCCGGCTTCGAGATCCGGCTCTGGGCGAGCGGCGCCGCCGTCGGCGCGCTAGAGGCGCTGTCGCTGACCCGGATC
This sequence comes from uncultured Rhodobacterales bacterium, assembly GCA_964352995.1. Taxonomy (GTDB): domain Bacteria; phylum Pseudomonadota; class Alphaproteobacteria; order Rhodobacterales; family Rhodobacteraceae; genus Rubrimonas. The sequence goes on along the minus strand of CAYGUQ010000256.1, from coordinate 4,597 downwards.
GACGCCTTCGACGCCGCCGGGCGGCGCGACGTCTCCTCCGCATGACCTTGTCGCCCGCGGCCCGGCGGCGCCCTCCAGACCCGGAGCATCATCCATGACCGACACGGAACAGACCAGGACGATCGACCGGCTGCGATCCGCTGCGACATGGCCCCCGCTCGACGGCGTTCCCGCCTATCACGTCGAACTCGACGGCGGCGGCCGGGAGCTGATCCATGCGCTGCTCTTCAGCAGGCGCGTGCGCACCATGCTGCAGATCGGCTGCCTGCTGAACGGCAGCGTCCGCCGCTGGCTGCGCAGTCACCCGGACCTGACCGTGATTGGTGTCGACCCCTGGTGCGACGCCTATCTCGACGTGTTCGACAGCTACATCCGCGATCCGGTGATGATCCCGCTGCTCGGGCCCATGGAGAACCGGGCCGCCTTCGTCGCCGACCTGCGGCGGCACGGCTTCTACGCCTCCGCGCTGGCCGCCGTCGCGGAGCACCGCGACCGGTTCATTCCCGTCAGGGGCGCGTCCCCGGAGGCGCTGCCGGCGCTGAAGGCCGCGGACCTGTCGCCGGAGTTGATCTACATCGACGCCGACAAGAAACCGGACGATCTCTACGCGGCGGCCGATCACTGGCCGGCCGCCACGCTGTGCGGAGACGACTGGTCATGGCGAAAGGGCGGCGACTTCCCGATGCAGCGCGCCGTGCGCACGTTCGCCGAAACGCGGGGCTACGAGTGGTTCGCGACGCGCGCGACGTGGATCCTGCGCAGGCGCGCCTGACGCGATCGGTAGCGCCGGTCGGCGCCTCGCGCTAAGCTGGCGCTATCTTTCTGTGAGTTCGAGGCAGCACTGCATGACCGACGTCGCCACCCGGACCATTCATCGCCGCCGACGGATTTCAACGCCCGATTACCTCTACACCCACCGCCTGAACGACGCGCTGGTTCCGGTTTTCGAGGAGCTCTTCTTCGTGCGCGGGGACTATGACGCGGAGTTCCTCCGCGACAACGACCGTTTCCAGATGGCGATGCGCCTAGGTTACGGCTGCATGGAGCATTTCGGCGCCCGGCTCAAGGCCGCGAAGGCGAGCCGCCATTATCCGGAGCATCCGCCGATCGTAGAAGCCGGCAACCGCAATTTCACATGGCGCTACGCGCCGTCGCTGCTGAACCCGGATTCGGTGGTGCTGTGCTTTGGCGTCGGTTCGGACATTTCGTTCGAAACCGCCTTGGCGGAAACCGCGGGCTGCACGGTCTGGTGCTTCGATCCGACCCCTGGCGGCATACGGCACGCCACGTCGGTCGCCGCGGAGCGCAGCGACATCAGGTTCATGCCCTGGGGCGTCGGCGGACGCGACGAGATCGTCACGTTCTACGGACCGCGCGACGACGAACCGGGCTCCCTTTCGGAGGCCAATCTCCGCGGCGGCGGCGCCAAGGCCCAAGGACAGCTCCATCGCCTCGACACCATCCTGACCAAACTCGGCAAGTCCCGAATCGATCTGCTCAAGCTCGACATCGAGGGATCCGAGTACGATGCGATCGACATCATGCTGTCCTGCGGCGTGGAGGTCGATCAGCTTTGCGTCGAGTTCGATCAGCCGGTTCCTCCTTGGCGAACCGAGCGGTGTATCGACGCTCTTCAGTCGGCGGGCTTCTGGCTGATCGACGTCTGGGGCCTCAACGCCCTGCTGATCCACCAGCGGATGCTCGACTAGTGGCTGGGCCCGGGCCTGCCGGCCGCATCAGACCTGCTGTGTCTTGCCCGGCTTGTAGAAGCGCTCGCCCCAGATGTTGACGCCATAGAAATCGGGCTGACCATCCGTCTTCTTTCGATCGATCATGAAGGGCCGATGGTAATTCGTATTGTCCGTTCTTGAAACGAAGCAACGCAAACCCATTTCGGCCAGATCGCCCAATATATCACTGCAAATGTACTGCTCCCATTGCTCAAAGAGGTCCTTGTGGCACAGATAGGCCTTTCCCCCAGCGATCAGGAAGACCTCGTATTCGAAATTGCGAACGTATCTCATTTCGAAATAAGCCGCTATCACCTGGCTGTACACGAAGTTAAAATCATCCAGAACAATCAGACCACCCGGGCTCATGCGGTGTTTCATGAACTCCAGTTCGGTTCTGACGTTCGTGAAATAGTGGCTGGCGTCGTGATGACTGAACTGGATGTTGGCGAATTCGCCGGGGCCGCACTCGCGCGCAAGATCCTCGGAGCGCGCCTTGTGAAAACGCAGGCGGTCGTGAAGCGGCGTCAGCTTGGCGACCTCGGGATAATCGGCGACCTCCACAAGATGGATCTCGCTGTCTCGAGGAGCGTTCTGCGCGATCACAGCCGCAGAGCGGCCTCGAAACACGCCGAACTCGATGAAATCGCCCTGCACGCCGAGACCGGTCTGCCGCCTGATGAATAGGGTGAATAACGCCATGCTCAGAGGCGTCATCATTCCCTCGAAGCTCTCCGCTGTACGAGAAATCTCTGGGAATGCTGGAAGTATGTCCGACAAGGCGAGTACCCGCTTGAAACATTTTCTGCAATCTTGGTAACTGCGCCATGAAGGCATTACAAGGCCCCGACCGGGGTGGAGGAACCCGCGTGGAGGCCACGACCACAATGGAGCGAGGCGTTGCGTTCGACGACTGCCTCTGCCTCGCCTGCGGGCAGGGGCCGCTGGCGGGCGACGGCCCCGATCGCGTCGTCTGCGCCGGCTGCGGCGAGAGCTATGACGTGATTGGCGGCGTGCCCTGCCTACTGCGCTACCAGCCAGACGAGGCCCTCAGCCTGATCGAGATCTTGTCCAACCTTGATCAGAAGCGCACCGCCCCGACGGCGTCGGTCTACGGCTCGTGGTTCGACATGCTCGACGCTGCGCTGCGGGGCGAGGACGTCGACGCGCGGCTCGGCCCGCCGGACAGCCAGATGCGCAGGTTCATGCCCGGCCGGCTGCGGCAATACACGCTGCTGCGCGAGTTCCTGACAGGCGTCGAGATCGCCGGGGCTGACGTGCTCGACGTGGGCGCCGGAGAGGGATTCGACGCCGCGCTGCTGGAGCGGCTCGGCGCGCGGGTGACTGCGGCGGAGTTCAACCCGCTGTTCAGCGCGCTGCAGGAACGCCACCGGTGCGCGCTGGATCGCCGCCTCGGCCCACGCCCTGCCATTTCGCAATGAAAGCTTCGACATCGTCGTCGCCCAGGCCGCGCTGCACCACATCCTCGACGTGCCCGCAGCGATGCGCGAGGCGCTGCGCGTCCTGCGCCCTGGCGGACTGCTGCTGACTATCTCCGACAGCTACCGACCGGACGCGGCGGGCGAGGAGTTCGTCCTAAAGCGCTTCGACCGCGACGCTGCGGTGCTGCGCGGCGTCAACGAGGGCATCCCGCGCTTCTCGGACTTCACAGCCGCGCTGGCGCCGCATGGCGACGCGCTCGAGGTCACGATCCGCACCAGCCGCGTGTTCGGCATCCGCGACGCCGAGACCGGCGCCCGGAGCGACATCGCCTCCCAGCGTGACTGGCGCTGGCCGCAGGACGCCGCGCGGCTGGGCGAGACCAGCGGCGGCGTATCCTTCCGGGTGCTGAAGCGACGCTCCCTGGCTCTGACGCCGCCAAACCTAAACGCCCCCGCGGTGCGTCCGGCCGACTTCATCGCCGGCGGCAGATCGAAGGCGGAGGCGATGGCGGCGCTGGTGCGCCACATGCCGCGCTCCTGCTGCGACCTGCCGTTTCCCGGCCAGACGGGCAACACGAAGTTCGAATTGCTCAACGGCTGGATGGCGCTTCGGGAGGACGAGCCCTACCGCCGCGGCTACGCCCGGGCGCGGCGCTTCCTGACGCCGCCCGCTCGGGCCTGCGCGCTGTTGCTCGAGGTCTCGGCGCTGCGCCGGCCGATGACGCTGCAGATCATGGTCAACGGCCGCATGGTGTCCGAGATCGCCGTCGCGCCGAGCGACTGGCGGGTATGCGACGTGGCGCTGGAGGGGCTGGAGCGCGAAACGCCCATCAGCGTCGAGCTCATTGTCGCCGCGCCCGGCGGGGCTGCGGCCGACGGTTCCGACGCGGCGTTCGACGACTCTGTGTTCCTGGTTCGCCGGCTCGAACTGACCCGCTCCGCGTCGCCGGCGCAGGTCGCGGGTGGCCACCGCGACGACATTCCTGTCGCGATCATCGCCTTCCGCCGGCCCGACACCACCCGCGCGGTGCTGGAGGTCGTGCGTCACTGGCGTCCGCGCGATCTCTTTCTGATCGCCGACGGCCCGCGCGACGCGGGCGACGTTGCGGATTGCGCCGAGACCCGCCGCGTCTTCGAGGCTTCGGTCGACTGGGAATGCCGGGTCCACCGCGAGGTCTCGGACGTCAATCTCGGCCTGCGGCGGCGTGTCGAGAGCGGCGTGGACCGGCTGTTTGAGCGTTTCGACCGCGCGATCCTGCTTGAGGACGACTGCGTGCCGGCGCCCTGCTTCGTCGACTTCTGCGGCGCACTCCTCGACCGCTACGCCGACGACGACCGCGTCGCGCTGATTTCGGGCGACAACGCCCATGGGCACGCCCCGGACGCAGCGAGCTACTACTTCTCGCGCTATTCGCTGATCTGGGG
>CAYGUQ010000255.1:0-6467 GCA_964352995.1 uncultured Rhodobacterales bacterium | reverse complement strand
CCGGCGGCGACGTACGCGATCGGGCGGACGCCGCCGGGGTCGCTGACGAAGATGGCGTTGGCCCCGAGTATCGAGGCGTTGTTGTAGTCGTCGACGATCAGCCATTCCTTAGGAAAGACCTTTCGCGCCTCGTTGAGATAGGCGCTGCGGAAATCGCTGCGCCCGTAGACGAGGTCGCCTCGCCGCGCGTCGAACTGATCGGAAAACGCGTCGCCCAGCGCCATCGCCCTCACCCCTCCGCCGGGCGCCGCGCGCCCCCTGCAACCGCGGCGATCCTAACATGGCCGAAAGGCCCGCGTTCAGAAGGATTTCGAGGACGGCCCCCCACGACACTTGATTGAACCGGTTCGGCCTCGCGGGTAGTTTCGGCGCGCGATTCGGCTCACAGAGAAGCCGATGCCACCCGGGAGGAAACTTGATGGATCGTCGTTCATTCCTGAAGGCCGGCGCTGTCGGCGCAGCCGCCAGCGGCGCGCTCGCCGCGCCCGCCGTTCTCGCGCAGGACAAGCAGGTCGTGCGCATGGTCACCACCTGGCCGCGCAACTTCCCCGGCCTCGGCACCGGCGCGCAGCGCGTCGCCGACCGCATCACCGCCGTCTCGGGCGGCCGCATCGAGGTGAAGCTCTTCGCCGCCGGCGAGCTGGTTCCGCCCTTCGAGTGCTTCGACGCCGTCGCGACCGGCGCGGCCGAGATGTATCACGGCGCCGACTACTACTGGCAGGGCAAGCACAAGGGCTACAACTTCTTCACCGCGGTGCCGATGGGCTTCACGGCGCAGGAGCTTCAGGGCTGGGTCCATTACGGCGGCGGTCAGGAGCTGTGGGACGAGCTCGGCCGCAACTTCGGCGTCAAGGGCTTCCTCGCGGGCAACACCGGCGTCCAGTACGGCGGCTGGTTCCGCAACCCGATCATGTCGCTCGACGATATGAAGGGCCTCAAGATGCGCATGCCCGGCCTCGGCGGCGAGGTGCTGCGCCAGATCGGCGCCAACGCCGTCGCGCTCCCCGGCGGCGAGATCTTCCCCGCCCTGCAGGCCGGCACCATCGACGCGACCGAGTGGGTCGGCCCCTACAACGACATGGCGTTCGGCTTCCAGAACATCCTCAAGAACTACATGTATCCCGGTTTCCACGAGCCGGGCTCGGGCCTCGCGGTCGGCATGAACCTCGGCTGGTGGGAAGGGCTCGACGCGGCTGATCAGGCGCTGATCGCCGCCTGCTGCGCCGCCGAGAACGACATCATGATGGCCGAGTACACCGCCAACAACGGCCCTGCGCTCGACCGCCTGATCAACGAGCACGGCGTGACCCTGCACAAGTTCCCCGACGACGTGTTCAAGCAGATCGCCGACGCCTCCGAGAGCGTGGTCGCGGCGACCGCCGAGGACGACGAGATCGGCAAGCGGATCTACGAGAGCTACGCGGCCTTCCGCAAGCTGGTCGCCCCGGTGACGGAGGTCTCCGAGGAGGCCTACACCACGGCCCGCGCCAAGGCGCTCGACCTCTGACGCCGACTTTCTGAACGCGATACGCCGCCGCGGCCCCGGTCGCGGCGGCTTTCGGCATCCGGGCCAACCCGGAGCCTGACCGGAGGGAACACGCGGTGCACGCGGTCTACAAGGCGATCGACGGACTGAACGACAGGATCGGGCGCTTCGTCGCCTGGTTCACGCTGGGCATGGTGCTGATCCAGTTCGCGCTGGTGGTGGCGCGCTACGTGTTCTCGGCCAACGACCTGCTGTTTCTCTCCTCGCTGTGGTGGCAGGAGGCGATCGTCTACCTGCACGGCGCGCTGATCATGTCGGCGGCGGGCTACACGTTCCTGCACAACGGCCATGTCCGCGTCGACATCTTCTACCGCACGGCCAGCCAGCGCAGTCAGGACTGGACCGACCTGCTCGGCTCGCTGCTGTTCCTGCTGCCGGTGTGCTGGCTGATCGCCTGGTCGGCATGGCCCAACGTCGCGCTCTCATGGCGAAACTTCGAAGGTTCGACTGAAACTTCCGGCATTCCCTTCAAGTATCTTCTCAAGAGCACGGTGCTCGTGCTGGCGGTCCTGCTCGCGCTTCAGGCGATCTCGACCGCGCTCAAGGCCGCCCTCAGACTGATGGACGAGGACGTGGACGACCCCTATCGCGCCGAAGAATCGCTGGATTGAGGGCCGCGCCATGATCGAGTTCATCGTCCACCACCTCGAACTGCTGATGTTCGTCGTCGCCGTCGCGCTGCTGCTGCGCGGCTTTCCGGTCGCCTTCACGCTGGCCGGAGTCGGGCTGCTGTTCGCCTTCATCGGCGCGTATTTTCAGGAGGGGTTCTTCGCCGGCGGCGACATCGGCTTCCTGAGGCCCTACTACAACCGCATCTTCGGCCTGATGGACGAGACCAACGAGGTTCTCGTCGCCGTGCCGCTCTTCATCTTCATGGGCGTGATGCTGGAGCGCAGCCAGGTCGCGGGCGAGCTGCTGGAGACCATGGGGCGGCTCTTCGGCACGCTGCGCGGCGGCCTCGGCCTTTCGGTCACCTTCGTGGGCATGCTGCTGGCCGCCTCGACCGGCATCGTCGGCGCGACGGTCGTGACCATGGGCATGATCTCGCTGCCCTCGATGCTGCGCAACAACTACGACAAGGGGCTGGCCTGCGGCTCCATCGCCGCCGCCGGCACGCTGGGGCAGATCATTCCGCCCTCCATCGTGCTGGTGATCCTAGGCGACACGATCTCCAACGAGTACATCGAGGCCCGCCGCGCGGTGGGCGACTGGGCGCCCGACCCGGTCTCGGTCGGCGACCTGTTCGTCGGCGCGCTGCTGCCGGGGCTGCTGCTCGTCGCGCTCTACATGATCTACCAGATCGCGCTGGCCGTCTTCAGCCCGAAATCCTCGCCCGCCATGGAGATGACCGAGAAGGTGACGTGGGGCGAGGTCGGCCGCGTCCTGCTGCCGCCGATCCTGCTGATCTTCGCCGTGCTCGGCTCCATCCTCTACGGCATCGCCACGCCGACCGAGGCCGCCGCGGTCGGCGCCATCGGCGCCATCCTTCTCGCCGGCGAGAAGCAGTCGGGCGCGAGCCCGTGGCCGCAGTATCTCGCGGTCCTCGGCATCGTCGCGGTCTTCGTGGTGACGCTGTTCTTCGACCTGCGCCTGACGCGCACGGAGATCGAGCCGAACGACCTCATCGGCATGTGGGTCGCCGGCGCCCTGCTGGCGATGGTGGCGTGGGGCGTGCTGGTGAGCCTCGTGCGCGTCTTCCGCTCGGGCATCCTGACCAACGTCATGGAGGCGACGACCAAGGTCACCTGCATGGTGTTCGTCATCCTGATCGGCGCCCAGCTCTTCAACCTCACCTTCCGCGGTCTCGGCGGCGAGGAGACCGTGCACGAGATCCTCTCGGCCGTGCCCGGCGGCGCCTTCGGCGCGATGTTCGCCGTGATGGCGGTGATGTTCGTGCTCGGCTTCTTCCTCGACTTCCTCGAGATCATCTTCGTGGTGGTGCCGATCATGTCGCCGACGCTGTTCATGCTGGGGCTCGACCCGATCTGGGTCGCCATCATGATCGCGGTGAACCTGCAGACCTCGTTCCTCACGCCGCCCTTCGGCTTCGCGCTGTTCTACCTGCGCGGCGTCGCGCCGCCGGAGGTGACGACGATGGACATCTACCGCGGCGTGATCCCCTTCGTCATCATCCAGCTCATCGGGCTCGGCATCCTCGCCGCCTTCCCGGCGCTGGCCACCTGGCTGCCGGGCGTCGTGTTCGGCTGAGCCGCGCGGGTGGCGCCGCGGGCCGCGCGGCGCTATCACCCCGGTCGCGGCCCGCCTCGGCCGCCGCCCGGAGCCCCGTGAGATGACCGACGCCGCAGCCCTGACGGCGCCCGGCCCCTGGCGTCGCGAAGCCGCGGCGCTGCTGGCGATGGGCGGCCCGCTGATCGCCGCCCAGCTCGCCACCATGGCGATCCAGACCACCGACATGATCATGATCGCGTGGCTCGGCCCGACGCCGCTGGCCTCGGGCGCGCTCGCGACGTCGCTGCTGCACCCGTTCGTCATGCTGGGGATGGGCGTGGTCACGGCCTCGGCGCCGATGGTCGCCGCGGCCATCGGCGCGCGGCGGCGGCGGGACGCGCGGCGCGCCGTGCGCCAGGGCCTCTGGGCAGCCATCGCGCTGGCGCTCGTCTGCACGCCGCTCCTGACCTTCGGCGAGCCGATCCTGCTGGCGCTGGGGCAGGACGCCGCGGTCGCCGCCGGCTCCGGTGAATATCTGCGCGTCGCGGCCTTCGCCTTCCTGCCTATGGTCGCGTTTCCGGCCTTGCGCGGCTTTCTCGCAGCCCATGGCGAGACGCGGGTCGTCCTGTGGGCGACGCTGGTCGGCGTCGCGGTCAACGCGCTCGGCAACTACCTGCTGATCTTCGGCAGCTTCGGGTTTCCGCGGCTGGAGCTCGCCGGCGCCGGCGTCTCCACCCTGCTGACCCATGCGGCGATCTTCGGCGTCGTGGCCGTCTACGCCGCGCGCCGGCGCCGCCGCTATGCGCTCTTCGCGCGTTTCCATCGGCCCGACTGGGCGAAGTTCCGCGCGATCTTCCGCCTCGGAACGCCGATCGGCCTGATGATGATGGCCGAAGTCGGGATGTTCGCCGGCGCGGCGATGCTGATCGGCTGGATCGGGCCGGAGGCGCTGGCAGCCCACGCCGCCGCGGTGCAGATCGCCTCGATCTCCTTCATGGCGCCGCTCGGCTTCAGCCACGCGACGACCGTGCGCGTCGGGCTTGCGGCGGGAGAGCGCGACGCCGGCGGCGTGGCGCGGGCGGCGTGGCTCTCGCTGGCGCTGACCTGCGGCTTCATGGCCGGCGTGGCGGCGCTGTTCTGGCTCGCGCCGCAGGCGCTGATCGGGCTGTTCCTCGCGCGGGAGGGGGCCGCGACCGCTTTCGGGCTCGCGCTCGGCTATCTCGGCGTCGCGGCGCTGTTCCAGCTCGTCGACGGCGCGCAGGTCAGCGCGGCGGCGTCGCTGCGCGGCCTCGGCGACACGCGCGCGCCGATGCTGATCGCCATCGCCGGCTACTGGGTCGTGGGGTTCCCGGCGGCGTGGCTGCTCGCCTTCCCGGCCGGGCTCGAGGGGGTCGGCGTCTGGCTCGGGCTCGCGCTCGGCCTCGCCACCGCCGCCGCCCTGCTCATCGCGCGCATGGCGCAGATGCTGCGGCGCTGAAGGCGGGGCCGCGGCCCCGCCCTCGAAGGTCGGATCAGCCGCGGGCCTCGCCCACGGCGCGCCAGGCCAGCGGGAACGCCATCGCTGCGAGCGCGGTCTTCAGGACCATCCCCGGCATGAACGGCCACAGCCCCCAGTCGAGGATCGGCTGGTCCCAGCCGTAGAGCACGCCGAGCCACAGCACGCCCGGCGCGAAGATCAGCGCGTTGCCGGCCAGCATCGCCAGCGAGACGTTGCGCCACGAGCGGTCCCACCCCTTGCGGGCGCACCAGCCGAGGAAGCCCGCCGCCAGCAGGAAGCCCAGCAGGTAGCCGCCCGTGCCGCCCATCATGTAGGCCAGCCCGTTCTCCGTCGCCGAGGAGCCGGTGAAGACGTCGAAGCCGACCGCGCCCACCAGCAGATAGGCCAGCATCGTGACCCCGCCGAGACGGAAGCCGTAGGCCGCCCCGATCGAGAGCACCACGAAGCTCTGCATCGTGATCGGCACCGGCCACATCGGCACCTTGATCTTGGCCGCCACGGCCATCGCCGCCACGCCCAACGCCACCAGCGCGGCGCGCTTCGCCCAGAGCGCGGCGCCTTCCGCCGGCGCCACAGCCTCGCTCAGAACCCTCGACATCGCCGTCCGTCTCCCTCAGGAATTGCCGGGGCGAGCCTATGCGGCGGCGCGGCGCCCCGCAAGCGACCCGAACGGGCGAGATGGCCCGCGCGTTCGGGCGCGCGCGTCTCAGGCGCGGATGTAGCGCGTCGTGGCGGCGTAGTCCTTCTTCGGGCCCTTCACGCGCCAGTGGGCGTGCCAGCTCTCCGCGGCGAAGCTGTAGCGCACGGCGTAGTGGTCCGCGCCGCAGAGGTGCTCGCTCTCGCACTCCGCCCGGCCCCAGTCGAAGCGGTGGAACGGCGCGCCGTCCTCGAAGGACACCGCCACCTGCGTCGCGCCCTCGGGCCGCCAGAGGTAAACGCGCGCCGCCGTCATGCTCGCCTGCCCCAGCACGAGCCGGCCCTGCTCGGCGTAGCGCATCCCCTCGCCGTCGGCCGTGATCCGGGCGAGCCCCTGGAACCGGCCCGAGGGGCCGCCGGCGTAGTCGGTGATCTCGCGCCGCGCCTGCCAGACGCCGCCGAACCGCGCTTGAGTTGTCAGCCCCATGGCCGGGTGCTACCCCGCCGCCGTCGCCGCCGCAACGGCGCGGCGCGTCCGCGAGAAAGGCCCCGCCCCATGGTCCCCCGCTATTCCCGCCCCGCCATGCAAGGCGAGGTGTGTGAGGGCTGGGGGGTTTA
>CAYGUQ010000254.1:0-6469 GCA_964352995.1 uncultured Rhodobacterales bacterium | reverse complement strand
CCACCAGCGTCGGCGCAGGCCGCCGCCGCGCCCGCGCCGACGCTGGTGGTGGCCGCCGAGACCTCCGATCCGGCGGATCATCCTGGCGCCGTCGTCTCCCCGATGGTCGGCACCGCCTATCTCTCGCCCGAGCCCGGCGCGGCGAACTTCGTGAAGGTGGGCGACAGCGTCCGCGAGGGGCAGACCCTGCTCATCATCGAGGCGATGAAGACGATGAACCAGATCCCCGCGCCCAGGTCCGGCGTGGTCAAGCAGGTTCTCATCGCCGACAAGCAGCCGGTCGAGTTCGGCGCCGCGCTCATGATCGTCGAATAAGCGCGATGTTCTCCAAGATCCTGATCGCCAACCGCGGCGAGATCGCGCTGCGCATCCACCGCGCCTGCCGCGACATGGGCGTGCGCACCGTCGCGGTGCATTCGACGGCGGACGCCAACGCCATGCATGTCCGCCTCGCGGACGAGAGCGTCTGCATCGGCCCGCCGCCTGCCGGCCAGTCCTACCTCAACATCCCGGCGATCATCACGGCCTGCGAGATCTCCGGCGCCGAGGCCATCCATCCCGGTTACGGCTTCCTCAGCGAGAATGCGGCCTTCGCGCAGATCGTCGAGGAGCACGAGCTGACCTTCATCGGGCCGACGCCCCAGCACATCTCGATCATGGGCGACAAGATCGCCGCCAAGGACACGATGAAGCGGCTCGGCGTGCCCTGCGTGCCGGGCTCCGAGGGCGCGCTCTCCCATGTCGAGGCCGCTCAGGCGGTGGCGGACGAGATCGGCTATCCGGTGCTGGTGAAGGCGGCGTCGGGCGGCGGCGGCCGCGGCATGAAGGTCGCGCGCACGGCCGAGGAGCTGCCCATCGCCTTCCAGACGGCGCGCGCCGAGGCGAAGGCGGCTTTCGGCGACGACGCGGTCTATCTGGAGAAGTACCTCTCCAAGCCGCGCCACATCGAGATCCAGGTGATCGGCGACGGCCGCGGCGCGGCGGTGCATCTGGGCGAGCGCGACTGCTCGCTGCAGCGCCGCCACCAGAAGGTGTTCGAGGAGGCGCCCTCGCCGGTCATCGACGCCGCCACGCGCGCCCGCATCGGCGAGACCTGCGCCAAGGCCATGGCCGACATCAGCTATCGCGGCGTCGGGACGGTCGAGTTCCTCTACGAGAACGGCGAGTTCTACTTCATCGAGATGAACACCCGCCTGCAGGTCGAGCACCCCGTGACCGAGATGGTCTACGGCATCGATCTCGTGCGCGAGCAGATCCGCGTCGCCGCCGGCCTCGGCCTGTCGCGCACGCAGGAGAGCCTCACGCCGAAGGGCTGGGCCATCGAGTGCCGCATCAACGCCGAGAAGCTGCCGAACTTCTCGCCCTCGCCGGGCCGCATCACCGCCTATCACGCCCCCGGCGGCCCCGGCGTGCGGATGGACAGCGCGCTCTACGACGGCTACGCGATCCCGCCCTATTACGACAGCCTGATCGGCAAGCTGATCGTGCAGGGCGAGGACCGCGAGGACGCGCTGGCGCGGCTCGACCGGGCGCTGGCGGAGCTCATCGTCAACGGCGTCGACACCACCGCGCCGCTGTTCCGCGCCCTGCTGGAGAGCCCCGACCTGCGGCGCGGCGACTACGACATCCACTGGCTGGAGAAGTGGCTCGGCGCGTGAGCTTGCGTCGCGCCGCCGCGCGCATCGTCGTTAACGACGCGTAAATGCGGGCGGCGGCAGCATCGTCGCCATGATCCGCGTCCTATCCCTGCTGCTGCCGGCGATCTTCCCGTCCTGGCGGTTCTTCCCGAGCGTCGAGCCCGCGCCGCGCATCGAGGTCTGCGTCGAGGGCCGCACGGAGACTTGGCGCGTCTTTCGCCCGCCTCCGGCGCGCCTGTCGGCGGGCGCGACGCTCGCGCGGCTGTTCTGGAGCCCGCGCCGCAACGAGGACCTCTATCTCGCAAGCTGCGCCGAGCGGATCATCGCCGACGGTCGGGACCACGCAAGGCGCGAGATCGCGCGGCGCATCCGCGCCGGGACGCCCGAGGCGAGCGGCCGTCCGCTGCGGTTTCGCCTCGTCGCCGTCCATCGCGAGGGCGACAGGCTGGTCGAGCGCACGGTCTACGTCTCGCCGACCGATCCGCCTGAGGCCGCGCCGTGAGCTTCGATCTCGCGCTGCGGCTGACCGAGGCGCTGCTGGCGCTGGCGCTGGCCCAGCAGGCGCTGGAGCACATGGCCTCGCCCCTGCGCGGCGAGGCGGCGCTCTTCGCGCCGCGGCTGGCGCTGGCCGTCGCCCTTGCGCTCGGCGTCGCGCCGGGCTGGGCCTGCGCGGCGCTGCTGGCGCACGCGCTCGTGGTCCTGCGCCGCTTCGACGGCCCCTACAACGGCGGCAGCGACCGCATGACGCTGCTCTGTCTGGTCTGCCTGACGGGGGCGCACTGGGCGCCGGAACCGGCGTGGCGGGCGCTTTCGCTGGCCTATCTCGCCGGACAGCTGACGCTTTCCTACGCGATCTCCGGCTGGGTGAAGATCGTCAATCCGGACTGGCGCAGCGGCCGGGCGCTGCGCGACGTGTTCCTGTTCTCGACCTATCCCGTCAGCGAGAACCTGCGCGGCTTCGCCCACCGGCCGGCGCCGATGCGGGCGGCGGGCTGGGCGGTGATGCTGTTCGAGATCCTGTTCCCGCTCAGTTTCCTGCACCCTGCGGCGCTGGGCGCGAGCCTTGTCGTCGCCGGCGCGTTTCATCTCGCCAACGCCGCGCTCTTCGGCCTGAACCGCTTCTTCTGGGCCTGGCTCGCGGCCTATCCGTCGATCCTGTGGCTTCAGGCGCGGCTGATGGGGTGAGGCGGCGGCGACACGGCCGCGGGCCGGCGCGCGGCGCAGCGCGCGTGGGGTGTGGCGCGACGCCGCGGCCTGCGCTACCTCCCCTTGCGTTTCGGGAGATGGGCCATGCTGCGCGCCTTCGCCGCCTACTACGCGCCGCACCGGCGGCTGTTCCTGCTCGACTTCGGCAGCGCGGTGCTGGTCGGGCTGCTCTCGCTCGGCTTTCCGGTGGCGGTTAAGGTGTACGTCGACCGGTTGCTGCCATCGGGCGACTGGGGGCTGGTGCTGCTGGCGGCGCTGGGGCTGCTCGCCGTCTATCTCGTCAACACCGGGCTGATGGCGGTCGTCACCTACTGGGGCCACGTGCTCGGCATCGCCATCGAGACGGAGATGCGCCGCAAGGCGTTCGATCATCTCCAGCGCCTCTCGCACCGCTTTTTCGACGGGCAGAAGACGGGGCATCTCGTCGGCCGGCTCACCAAGGACCTCGAGGAGATCGGCGAGGTCGCCCATCACGGCCCCGAGGACGTGTTCGTCGCCGTGATGACCTTCTTCGGTGCGCTGGCGCTGATGATCTGGGTGCATCCGCCGCTCGCGATGATCGCCGCCTGCATCGCGCCGCTCGTCGTCTGGCTCGTGGTCGGCTATGGCGGCAAGCTGACGGCGAACTGGGAGGCGCAGTTCGACCGCGTCGGCGCCTTCAACGCCCGCATCGAGGAGACGGTGGGCGGCGCCCGCGGCGTGCGCGCCTTCGCCAACGAGGAGCATGAGCGCCGCCTCTTCGCCTCCGACAACGAACGCTACCGCCGGGCCAAGCTGGACGCCTACCGCCTGATGGCCTCCACCATCTCGATCAACTATCTCGGGATGCGGTTGCTGCAGGTGGTGATCCTCGTGGCGGGGGCGTGGTTCGTCTCGGCCGGCAGCCTGACCGTGGGCGGCTTCGTCGGGTTCCTGCTGCTGATCGACGTGTTCTACCGGCCGCTGGAGAAGGTCTCCAACGTGCTGGAGAGCTACCCCAAGGGCATCGCCGGCTTCCGGCGCTATCGCCAGTTTCTCCAGACCGAACCCGACATCGCGGACCGGCCGGGCGCGCTGGCGCTGGGCCGTGCGCAAGGCGCGGTGGCCTTCGAGGGCGCGAGCTTCGGCTACGACGCCGGCCGGCCGGTCATCCGCGAGCTGACGCTGCGCGTGGCGCCGGGCGAGACGGTCGCCTTCGTCGGCCCCTCCGGCGCCGGCAAGACGACCCTGCTGGCGCTCGTCCCGCGCTTCTACGACGTCTCGGGCGGCGCGGTGACGCTCGACGGCCATGACGTGCGCGACCTCACGCTCGCCTCGCTCAGGCGCAACATCGGCGTCGTTTCGCAGGACGTGTTCCTGTTCGGCGGAACCCTGCGCGAGAACGTCGCCTATGGCCGGCTGGAAGCGACAGAAGCCGAGATCGTGGAGGCCGTGCGCCGCGCGCGGCTCGGCGACCTCGTCGACAGCCTGCCGGACGGGCTCGACACGGTGGTCGGCGAACGCGGCGTGCGGCTCTCCGGCGGGCAGAAGCAGCGCGTCGCCATCGCCCGCATCTTCCTCAAGAACCCGCCGGTGCTGATCCTCGACGAGGCCACCTCGGCGCTGGACGTCGAGACCGAGGCGGAGATCCAGGCGTCGCTTGAGGCGCTGTCGCGGGGGCGGACGACGTTGGTCATCGCCCACCGCCTCGCCACCGTGCGCAAGGCGGACCGCATCGTCGTGCTGACCGAAGACGGCGTCGCCGAGGAAGGCGCCCATGGCGACCTCGTCGCCCGCGGCGGGCTCTATGCCAGGATGCAGGCCGCCCAGTCCTTCGCCTCGGGTCGCGTCGCCGCCGAGTGAAGAGGGGCGGGCGGCGCGGCTCAGCCGTTCCTGCGCCGTGCGAGGAAGTCGAGCAGCGCGGGGAAGAACGCCTCCGGCTCCTCGAAGAAGGGCATGTGGCTGGAGTTCGGGAACACCTTCAGCTCGGCGTCGGGCAGCGCCAGCTTCATGCGCAGCGCGCAGGCCGGCGTCAGCTCGTCATGCGCGCCGACGGTGATCAGCGTCGGCGCGGTGATCCGGCCCATGTCGGGGATGCGGTTCCAGTCCTTCAGGTTGCCCACGTAAAGGAACTCGTTGGGCCCCTGCATGGTCTCGTATGGGCCCATGTTCCAGTCGCCGAGCGAGCGCATGACCGGCGCCGGCCATTCGGAGAGCCGGCAGACGTGGCGGTGGTTCAGCAGCGTGACGGCCGCCTGATACTCGGGGTGGTCGAGCGACCCTTCCGCCTCGCGCCGCTGCATCATCGCCACCGTCTCGGGGCCGAGCGCGGCGCGCAGCCTGTCGAGTTCCCGCGAGAGGTGCGGGATGTCGCCGGCGGTGTTCTCCAGCACCAGCGTCCGGAGCGCCTCGGGATGGGTCAGCGCATACTCGATCGCGAGCCAGCCGCCCCAGGACTGGCCGACGAGATGCACCGCGCCGAGCCCCATCGCCCGACGCACGGTCTCGACCTCCTCGACATAGCGCCCGATGGTCCAGAGCGCGGGGTCGGTCGGCCGGTCCGACCGGCCCGTGCCGAGCTGGTCGAAGGCGATCACGCGATAGCCGTGGTCGATGAGGCAGGAGTGGCTGTCGCGCAGGTAGTCGCAGGGCAGCCCCGGCCCGCCGTTCAGCAGCAGGACGACGTCGTCGCCGGCCCCGAAGCCGTAGACGACGACCTCGCCGGCCCCGACGTCCACGCGGACGACCTCGTCAGGTTCGATTTCACGCCACATGACGCCCTCGCGGATCGACCTCGCCGACGGATGCGCGGCCTGAGGCGGCGCCGCCAGAGGCTCGCCGTCCGCGCCCGGCCCGTCAAGCGGCGCCTCGGCGTCACACGCGAGGGCTGCGAGGGCACCGTTCCCGGCGGCGAAAATCGGGGCCGCGCCTCGAACATGGGCGCCTGAAGACGCATCGCGCGGCGCTTGAGCGGCCCAGTCGGCGCCCGCGAAACGCGAGTTGATTGCGGGGCTGCACGCTGCTAGGTCCACTCGCGACCGTCTCACGGAGAGCATCGCATGAAAGACTACGCCATCGCCGACATCGGCCTCGCGGACTACGGCCGCAAGGAAATCGCCATCGCCGAGACCGAGATGCCGGGCCTGATGGCGTGCCGCGAGGAGTTCGGGGCGTCCAAGCCGCTCAAGGGCGCGCGGATCACCGGCTCGCTGCACATGACGATCCAGACGGCGGTGCTGATCGAGACGCTGGCCGAGCTCGGCGCCGACATCCGCTGGGCCTCCTGCAACATCTTCTCCACGCAGGACCACGCCGCCGCGGCCATCGCCGCCGGCGGCACGCCCGTCTTCGCGATCAAGGGCGAGTCGCTGGAGGACTACTGGACCTACACCGACCAGATCTTCCAGTGGGCCGACGGCGGCCTGTCGAACATGATCCTCGACGACGGCGGCGACGCCACGATGTACATCCTGCTCGGCGCGCGGGCGGAGGAGGGCGAGGACGTCCTCTCCAAGCCCGGCTCGGAGGAGGAGGAGTTCCTCTTCGCCCAGATCAAGAAGCGCATGCAGCAGTCGCCGGGCTTCTTCGTGAAGCAGCGCGCAGCGATCAAGGGCGTGACCGAGGAGACGACGACCGGCGTCAACCGCCTCTACCAGCTCGCCAAGAAG
>CAYGUQ010000253.1:0-6485 GCA_964352995.1 uncultured Rhodobacterales bacterium | reverse complement strand
GCGGCCGCCATGCGCTGGCGCGCGCGGATCTCGGCGCGCAGCGCGGCGAGCATCTCGTCGGCCACGCCGGTCTCGATCCAGCGCGTCGCGAGCGAGGCCGTCAGCGGCGACGCCATGACGCTGGCGGCGCGCAGCCGCGCGGCGACGCCGGTGAGGCGGCGCGGGCTCGGCGCCAGCAGATAGGCCAGCCGCAGCCCCGCCCCGAGGCACTTCGACAGGCCGCCGACATAGAAGGTGAGCTCCGGCGCCAGCATGGCGATGGCCGGCGGCGCGTCCGCCACCAGAAAGCCGTAGGCGTCGTCCTCGACGATGGCGACGCCATGACGGCGCGCGACCTCGACGATCTCGGCGCGGCGCTGGGCCGGCATCGTCTCGGTGGTGGGGTTGCGCAGGGTCGGGTTGAGGTAGAGCGCGGCGACCTCGCCCCGCGCGGCTGCCGCGGCGAAGGCGGCGGGCTCCACGCCGTCGCGGTCGCAGGGCAGGCCGACGAGCCCCAGCCCCAGCGTCTGCGCGATGGCGCGCGCGCCGGGGTAGGTGATCGCCTCGCAGGCGACGGTCTGACCGGGACTCGCGAGGTCGCCGAGCGCGGCCAGCATCGCGGCGTGGGCGCTCGGCGCGATGAACAGCGTCTCGGCCTGCGCCTCGATCCCCCGGCGCGAGAGCCAGCGCAGGGCGGCGGCCTTGTCCTCGGCCGAACCGCCGGCGGGCTGATAGCGCAGGAGAGCGGTCATGTCTTCGCCGAGCGCGGCCCACGTCGCGCGCATGCGGGCGCGCAGGGCGGGGTCTTCCGGCTCCGGCGGCTGGTTCATGGTGCGGTCGGAGAGGTCGCGGCGCCGGGCCGGGGCGTCGGCGGCTTCGCCCCGGCCCCTTACGAAAGTCCCGGCGCCGACGCGCGCCTCCACCAGCCCGCGGCGCGCGGCTTCGGCGTAGGCGCGCGCGACCGTCGTGACGTCGACGCCGAGCGCGGCGGCGAGCGCCCGCTGGGTCGGCAGGTGGTCGCCGGGGCTCAGCCTGCCGTCGGCGATGTCGGCGGCCAGCGCGTCGGCGAGCCGGGCGTAGAGCGGCCCGCTCCTCGCCGGCAGGTCTGGCCGCCACCCGTCGCGTCGCATCGAAGCGCTCTCGCCTGACGCCGGCGCTCGCAGACCGGCCGTAGAGATGATATAAGTGAATTAATTCTCGTCAATTTTGCATATCGAGGTAAACAATTAGCCGAATGTCGAAGTATGGTGCATATTTTTTAGTCATTACCGATGGGGTCTCTGGATTGAATGGATTAATGCCGGGGCGATTGAACGGCTTCAATGTCGGGGGCAACCGGATTGCCGGGGGCCGTGAAACTGGCACGGCGATTGCTCCACCTGCCGTGAGGGCGCCGATGCGGCGCGCGCCCCGGAACGATGACAGGGAGACGGGCCATGCCGGCGGTTGAGCACGCGAAGCATCAGATCGGCGATTTCCTCGTGGATTACGAGGACAAGAAATTCGAGGACGTGAAGGCGAACCCCGGCGAGAAGGCGCTCATCACCTTCCACACCGTGGCGTTCGAGGGCTCGATCGGCCTCGTCAACCTGCTCCAGGGCAAGCGGCTGATCCGCAAGGGCTTCGAGACGTCGATCCTGCTCTATGGCCCCGGCGTGACGCTCGGCGTGATGCGCGGGTTCCCGAAGCTGGGCGACGCGGCGTTTCCCGGCCACCAGAACTTCAACGACCAGCTCAAGAACTTCATGGATGAGGGCGGCAAGGTCTACGCCTGCCGCTTCGCGCTGCAGGCGCTCTACGGCCATGGCGAGCCGTCGCTGCAGGAGGGGATCGTCCCGATCAGCCCGCTCGACGTGCTCGACCTGATCCTGCTGCACCGGCGCGACAACGCCTTCATCCTCGACACCTGGACGCTCTGACGCGATGGCCGCCCAGACGATACGAGCCGCCGCCGCGCAGATCGCGCCGGTCCTCGACCGGCCGGGCGGCACGCTGGAGAAGGTGCTGGCGACCATCGCGGAGGCCGGCGCGCAGGGCGCGCAGATCGTGGTCTTTCCCGAGACCTTCGTGCCCTATTATCCCTATTTCAGCTTCATCGAGCCGCCGGTCTCGATCGGCAAGAAGCACCTCGCGCTCTACGAGCAGGCCGTGGAGGTTCCCGGCCCCGCGACGCGAGCCGTGGCGTCGGCGGCGCGCGAGGCCGGCGCGGTGGTCGTGCTGGGGGTCAACGAGCGCGCCGACGGCACGCTCTACAACGCCCAGCTCGTGTTCGACGCCGACGGCCGGCTCGTCCTTCGCCGCCGCAAGATCACGCCGACCTACCACGAGCGGATGATCTGGGGGCAGGGCGACGGCTCGGGCCTGCGCGTTGTCGAGACCGCCGTGGGCCGCGTCGGCGCGCTGGCCTGCTGGGAGCACTTCAACCCGCTCGCCCGCTACGCGCTGATGGCGCAGGGCGAGGAGATCCACGTCGCGCAGTTCCCCGGCTCGATGGTCGGTCAGGTCTTCGCGGACCAGATGGAGGTCGCGATCCGCCAGCACGCGCTGGAGGCGGCGGCATTCGTCGTCAACGCGACCGGCTGGCTGACCGAAGACCAGAAGGCGCAGATCGACCCCGGCGGGACGATGCTCAAGGCGCTCTCGGGGGGCTGCCATACCGCCGTCGTCAGTCCCGAAGGCGCCCATCTCGCGCCGCCGCTGACGCAAGGCGAGGGCCTGCTGATCGCCGACATGGACATGTCGCTGCGCCTCAAGCGCAAGCGGATGATGGACAGCGTCGGCCACTACGCCCGGCCCGAGCTGCTGAGCCTGATGCTCGACAACCGCCCCAAACCCGTCGCCGACCCCGCCGTTCCGTTCAGGAGCCAGACCGATGACCACGACGACGATGCCGCCGGAGACGTTGATCGCGGAGCTTCAGTCCTCCGGGCTGCGGCTGGTTGACCCGACCGCCGGCGCCGAGAGCCGGCGCGGCGGGGCCGGCCCCTCCGACCACAAGGCGCTGCTGGTGGACGGGCGGGCGATCATGGCCCCTGTGCACACCCATGCGGCCTTCACCTCGCCCTACGTCGCCTTGAGGCCCGACGCCGGCGGTGAGAGCGTCATCGAGCGCGACGGGGTCGCCGTGGGCCGCGTGGCGTTCCCGCGGCAGCCGGCGTTCTACGCCCTCAGCACGGCCGACGGCGTGCCCTACAGCCATATCGCCGTGCTGCATGGCGCCGACGTGCTGGCGACGACGGTGCTGCAGACCTGCATCCGCTACGAGAGCCGCAGGAAGACCTGCCGCTTCTGCGCCATCGGGCAGTCGCTGGCGGCCGGCCGCACGGTGGCGCGCAAGACGCCGGAGCAGCTCGCCGAGGTGGCGGAAGCCGCAGTCCGCCTCGACGGCGTGCGCCACATGGTGATGACCACCGGCACGCCGAACCGCACCGACCGCGGCGCGGCGGCGCTGGCGGAGAGCGCGCGCGCCGTCCGGGCCCGCGTCGACCTGCCGATCCAGGGTCAGTGCGAGCCGCCTGACGACGACCGCTGGTTCGTCGAGATGCGCGATGCGGGGATAGACGCGCTCGGCATGCATCTCGAGGCGGTGACGCCCGAGGTGCGGGCGCAGGTGATGCCGGGCAAGGCGGAGGTGCCGGTGGAGCGATACCTCGACGCCTTCGCCGCGGCCGTCCCGGTCTTCGGCAGGGGGCAGGTCTCCAGCTACATCCTCGCCGGCCTCGGCGACGGGCGCGAGGCGATCCTCGCGATGTGCGAGCGTCTCGTCGGCCTCGGCGTCTATCCCTTCGTCGTGCCGTTCGTGCCGATTTCCGGCACGCCGATGGAGGACTGGCCGTCGCCCTCGGCCGCCGAGATGGCGGCGATCCTGCGGCCGCTCGGCGCGATGCTGCGAGCGGCGGGGATGACGCGCGACACGATCAAGGCGGGCTGCGGGCGCTGCGGGGCGTGCTCGGCGCTTTCGGCCTTCGAGGAGCTGCGCGCGTGAGCGCGGTCGGCCCGAGCGTGACAGGCCCAGTCGCGATCAGCCAGAGCGGCGCGGCGCGCGACAGCCGCTCGATGTTCGACCCGGTGCATCCCTACATCCCGCCCGCCCATCGGGTGAAGTTCGCGACCGAGGCGTGGGAGCTCGCCGGCGCACGCGCCCTGCGCCGCGCGGTCTTCGTCGACGAGCAGGGCGTGTTCGAGGGCGACGACGCCGACGCGACGGATGCGGAGGCGGTGACGCTGGTGGCGCTCGCGGCGTCCTGCGGGCAGGACGACGCGGTGGTCGGCACGGTGCGCATCCACCGCGGCGAGGCCCCCGGCGAGTGGAGCGGCTCGCGGCTCGCCGTCGCGGCCGACTATCGCCGGCAGGCGGGGCTCGGCACGGCGCTGATCCGCCTCGCCGTCTCGTCGGCGCACGCCATGGGCTGCGCGCGGTTCCTCGCCCGCGTGCAAAGCCGCAACGCGGCGCTCTTCCAGCGGCTCAACTGGCGCACCCTGCGGGAGATCGACTATTGCGGCCGGCCCCATCACCTGATGGAGGCCGACCTCGCCCATTATCCCCCCATCGCCGACGGCGCGCGGGGCTTTCTCGCGCGCACCGCGGCATGACCGAGCGGGCGGTGGTCGCGCTCGACGCGCTCACGCGGCGGCTGGCCGCCTCGCCAGGCCTGCTCGGCAAGGCGGACGTCGCCGAGGCGGTGGCGGCGCTCGACGTCGGCGGCGACGGGCCGACGCCGGTGGGCGACGACTGCGCGGCGCTGCCGCGGCCCGGCGGCGGCTGGAGCCTGCTCGCCTGCGAGGGCATGATCGAGGAGTTCGTCGAGGCGATGCCGTGGTTCGCCGGCTGGTCGGCGGTGATGGTCAACCTCTCCGATGTCGCCGCGATGGGCGGGCGCTCCGTCGCCGTCGTCAACGCCATCTGGGCCGAAGCGCCCGCCAAGGCCCGCCCCATCCTCGACGGCATGGCCGCCGCATGCGCCGCTTATGGCGCGCCGATGGTGGGCGGGCACGCGAACTTCCGCGCCCGCGCCGGGCAGCTCTCGGTGTCGGTCCTCGGCGAGGCCCGCGCGCTGATGACGAGCTTCGCGGCGCGGCCGGGCGACGCGCTGGTGATGGCCGCCGACCTGCGCGGGCGCTGGCGCGACCCCTATCCGTTCTGGGACGCGGCGACCGACGCCCCGGCCGAGCGGCTGCGCGCGGCGATGGCGCTGCTGCCCGCCATCGCCGAAGCCGGCCTCGCCCACGCCTGCAAGGACATCAGCCAGGGCGGCGTCGTCGGCACGGCGGCGATGCTGCTGGAGTGCTCGCGCGTCGGCGCTGAGATCGACGTCGACGCCGCGCCGATCCCCGCCGGGGCGCCGTTGGAGCGCTGGCTGACGGCGTTTCCGAGCTTCGGCTACCTGCTCGCCGCCGCGCCCGACCGCGTCCCCGCGCTGGTCGACGCCTTCGAGGGCGCCGGCGTCGCCGCCGCGCGCATCGGGACCATCGACGCAAGCGGCCTCCTGCGGATCAGGCGCGGCGAGGCGACCGCCACCTTGCGCGACGTCGCGCGCGCGCCGCTGCTCGGCTGCGCGCCGCGGCGCGCGCCGCCGACCGCCGAGTGGATGGCGAGCAATGCCTGAGACGCTCTGGCGCATCCGCTGGCCCGACGGTGAGGAGGCCGAATGCTATTCGCCCTCCACCGTCGTGGCGGCGCATTTCCGCGAAGGCGAGCGGATGCCCGTGCCGGCCTTCGTCGCCCGCTCCCGCGCGGCGCTTGCCGCCGCGAGCGAACGGGTGCGGGCCCGCTACGGCGTTCCCTGCGGGCGGGCGGCGGCGCAGCTCGCGGCCATCGAGGCCCGCGCGGCGCAGAGCGCGCCCGGCGACGTGACGATCCTGACCATCGACCCTGCCTGAGGAGGCGAGACCCATGTTCGAGCGCGACCACTATCCGGTCGTCGTCGTCGGCGGCGGCCAGGCGGGGCTCTCCGCCAGCGCGCGACTGAAGGCCCGCGGCGTCGCGCATGTCGTGCTGGAGCGGGCGCGCGTGGCCGAGGCGTGGCGCAGCCAGCGCTGGGACAGCTTCTGCCTCGTCACGCCCAACTGGCAGTGCGCGCTGCCCGGCTTTCACTACGCGCGCGAATTCGGCGGGACCGACCCGGACGGCTTCATGCTGCGCGACGAGATCGTGGCCTATGTCGAGGGCTTCCGCGACCACATCGCGGCGCCGGTCGTGGAGGGCGTCGCCGTCTCGCGGCTCGCGCGGCGCGGCGAGCGCTTCGCGCTGGAGACCAGCGCCGGCCCGCTGACGGCCGACGCGGTGATCGTGGCGACCGGCGGCTACCACGCGCCGCGCATCCCGAAAGCCGCGGCGGCGCTGCCCGGGCGCATCCTGCAGCTTCATTCCTCCACCTACCGCAGCCCCGCCCAGTGCCCGGAGGGCGCCGTGCTGGTGGTGGGGACCGGGCAGTCCGGCTGCCAGATCGCCGAGGACCTGCACCTTGAGGGCCGCGAGGTGCATCTGGCTGTCGGCGGCGCGCCGC
>CAYGUQ010000252.1:0-6507 GCA_964352995.1 uncultured Rhodobacterales bacterium | reverse complement strand
CACCAGCTCGGCGTCGCCGAGCGTTTCCGGCCGGATGCGGTCGAGCCTGACGCCGGAGGTCCCGCCGGTGACGTCGAAAGCGGCGGAGAAGCCCTCGGGCGAGGGCGCGGCGGCGCCCGTCAGCGTGAGATCGGCGGTGAGCCGCGCGGTGGCGACGTCCACCGGCGCGGTGCGCAGCCCGTCGAGCGAGAGCGCCCCCCGGGCGCGCAGCGCGGCGAGCGCGCCGCTGACGGCGCCCTCGAAGCCGATGCGCTCGAAGGCGACCTGCTCGACGAGCGCCGACAGCCCGGCGCCGGCCTGAAGCGAGACGTCGGCGTCGACCGCGCCGGTCTCGCGCGCGAAGGTTCCGTCGACCAGAACGGAGAGCTCGGGCGCCGTGAGGCGGCCCTCGGTTATGTCGATGACGCCGTCCGCGTTCTCGCTGGCGCGCGCGCGCAGGGTCGCGGCCTCGCCGAGCGCGGCTGCCACGGCGGGCGGCGCCGCGGGGCCGGGGCGCAGCTCGGCGGAGGCGTCCACGCTGAAAGGCGGGCCGACGACGACCGTCGCCTCGCCGCTGGCCTGATAGACGCGGTCGGTCGCGGCGTCGAAGCGCAGTCGCCAGTCGGCAAGCGGGCCGCGCGCCTCCACGTCGATGCGCGTGGCGCTGTCGTTCGGGAAGCCTGCGAGTTCGGCCACCAGACCGCCGGCGGCCTCGTCGGCCGCGAGGTCGAGCCGCAGCTCTCCGGTGGCGAAGTTGCGCAGGTAGTCGAGCGCGATGGAGCCGAACACGTCGTCGGTGCGGTTGACGTAGAGGTTCAGGGCCTGCTCGTCGCCTTCGTCGCGCGCGCCGCCGCGGGCGTCGAAGCGCATGCCCTGCCCGGCGACGACGCCCGGCGCGATCTCGACCCGGCGCAGGTCCATGACGTTGACGCGCGTGGCGATGGGGGCGCGGGGCCAGGCGAACGGGCTCGCCGGCGCGTCGTCGGGCGCGGCGTCGGCCGGCGTCGGCTCGGGGTCTGGCGCGCGCAGCACGGTGACGCCGCGCGCGGAAAGGCGGTCGATCTCCAGCTCGCCGAGCAGGATGCGCGAGACGCGCCAGGTGAGCGTGACGCCCTCCACCTCCAGCCAGACGCCGCGCCGGTCCGCGACCGTGACGCCGACGAGTTCGGCCGCGCCGTCCTCGCCGTCCTGGATGCCGCGCGCCTCGACCGTGAAGCCCTCGCTGGAGATCTGGCGCAGCGCGAACTGCACCAGCGACTCGCCGACGCCGAAGATCGAAAGCTGCGCCGGGCCGGGCAGTGGCGCGAGCGCGAGAAACAGGGCGAGAGCGAGCGCGCGCATCAGTAGGCCTGCCCGATGGAGATGTAGATCTGGAACGCGTCGTCCCGGTCGCGCGGGTTGAGCGGCACGCCGACGTCGAGCCGGATCGGCCCCACCGGCGAGAGGTAGCGCACGCCCGCGCCGGCGGCGAACTGCACGCCCTGGTCGAAATCGGGCCACTGAGCGTCGCTGACGGTGCCGGCCTCGGCGAAGACGGCTGCGCCGACGGGGCCCCACACCACCGAGCGCAGCTCCACGCCGATCTCGGCGACCGAGAGGCCCCCCGTCGGGTCTCCGTCGGCGTCGAGCGGGCCGATGTCGCGCTCGCCGTAGCCGCGGACCGAGCCGCCGCCGCCGGAATAGAGCCGCTGGCTGGCGGGCACGCCCTCGTCGTCGGCCGCGACGATGGAGCCGAGCCGCGCGCGGGCGGCGAGAATGTGGCGGTCCTCGGAGTCGAGAGCCTGATAGACCGAACCCCTGCCGTCGAGGCGCATGAACAGCGGGCGCGGCCCCTCGTCGGCGTAGCCGGTGAACGGGGTGAAGCCGACGTTCAGCCGCGCGCCCTCGCTGGGATTCAGCGGGTCGTCGCTGCCGTCGTAGTCGGCGAAGGTGGGCAGGCCGGCGAGAAGGAAACGCTTCTCGGTCGTCCCGTCGTCGATGAGGCTCGCCTGCAGCAGCCCGCCGGCGCCGACGCGCCAGGTCTCGCTGAGCTCACGCTCGAGGCCGGCGGTGAGCTTGACGGCGTACTCCTCGAAGGCGTCGTCGTCGGTGTGGCTGACGCCGAAGCCGGCGACGAAGTCCTGACCGGGGCGCAGGTACTGCGGCTCCTTGTAGCGGAGCTCCACGTTCTGCTCCTCGAGGCCGGCGAGCGCCTCCGCCCGGAACGTCTCGTTGGCGCCGAACAGGTTGCGGTGCTCGTAGGAGCCGCGGACGGCGGGGCCGGCGTCGGTGTCGTAGCGGGCGCCGGCGGTGACGGTGCGGCGCGGCCCCTCCTCGGCGCGCACGATCACCGGGGCGGCGTCGCCCTCCGGCGGCGTCTCGGGCGCGCTGGCCGATACGGCGTCGAAGAGCTGGGTCTCGACGAGCGCCTGCTGGAAGTCGCGCAGCTTGCGGGCGTCGTAGGGCTCGCCGGGCTCCCAGGTCTGGTAGGTGCGCAGATAGGCCTCGTCGACGTCCTCCAGCCCCTCGAAGCTGGGGGCGCCGAACACGTAGTAGGGGCCGGGCGCGAGGGAGGTGTCGACCTCGATCTCGTCGCGCTCCAGATCGGCCACCGCATCGCGGCCGCGCGCCTCGACATAGGGCCGGCCCTCGTTGCGCAGCTTCGTCACCGCAGCGCTCTCGGCGGCGAGGATGTCGGCCGCGACCGCGGGTCCGCCCACCGGCGAGCCGAGCGCCGCGGCGTCGAGCCCGAGCGGCGGGCCGTTCACCTCGCCCAGCGGGATGAAGCCGTGACGGACGAGGGTGAAGCGCGGCCCCGCGTCGATCGCCACCACCGCGCGCGCCTTCGGCAGCGAGGCGGCTTCGCGCTCTTGCGCGGGCGCGGCGGTCTCGCCGGCGGCGGGGGCGGCGGGATCGTCTGCGGCCGGCGCCTCCAGCGACACCACCTCGACGGCGATCGTCGGCTGGAACCAGCCGTAGGAGCGGAGGATCTTCTCCGCCGTCGCCACGTCGTCGCGCGCGCGCCGGCGGAGGAAGGCGATGCTCTGCGCGCCGGCCTCCTGCCGCCGGAAGATGCCGAGCGACTGACGCATCAGCGCGTCGATCTCGTCGTTGGGCGCGCCGACGACCTCGGCTTCGTAGGCGACCGCGGTCTCGGGCTGCTCGAAGGTGAGCGGCTGGTCGACGTCGGTCCCCCCGATGCAGCCGGCCAGGCCCAGCGACGAGGCGAGCGCCGCGGCGCAGGACCGCGCCCCGCTCACGCGAGGCCAGCGCAGAAGCGCTGAATCCGGGAACACGCCTCGGCTAGCACCGCGTCGGCGGCGGCGTAGCTGACGCGGAAATGCGGGCTGAGGCCGAAGGCGGCGCCGTGGACGACCGCCACGCCCTCCGCCTCCAGCAACGCCGCGCAGAACGCCTCGTCGTTCTCGATCAGGCGGCCCGAGGGCGCGCGCCTGCCGATGACGCCGGCGCAGGACGGGTAGACGTAGAAGGCGCCCTCCGGCGTGGGGCAGGCGAGGCCCTCGGCGGCGTTCAGCCCCGCAACGACCAGATCGCGCCGGCGCAGGAAGGCCGCGCGGCTCTCGGCGATGTAGTCCTGCGGGCCTTCGAGCGCGGCGAGCGCCGCCCACTGGCTGATCGAGCAGGGGTTCGTCGTGCTCTGGGTCTGCACCTTGCGCATCGCGTCCACCAGCCGCTTCGGCCCGGCGCAGTAGCCGATGCGCCAGCCGGTCATCGCATAGGCCTTGGAGACGCCGTTCACCGTGAGCGTGCGCTCGCGCAGGGCCGGCGCGACCTGCGCGGGGGTTGCGAAGTCGAAGCCGGGATAGGCGATGTGCTCGTACATGTCGTCGGTCATCACCCAGACATGGGCGTGGCGTTCGAGAACGTCCGTCAGCGCCTTCAGTTCCGCGGCCGAGTAGCCGGCGCCGGAGGGGTTGGAGGGCGAGTTGAAGATGAACCACTTCGTGCGCGGCGTGATCGCCGCCTCCAGCGCCGCTGGCGTCAGCTTGAAGCCCGTCTCCAGACCCGCCGGAACGACGACCGGCTCGCCGCCGGCCAGCCGCGTCATGTCGGGGTAGCTGACCCAGTAGGGCGCGGGGATGATCACCTCGTCGCCGGGGTTCAGCGTGGCGACGAGCGCGTTGAACAGCACCTGCTTGCCGCCGGTGGAGACCATCGCCTCCTCCGGCGCGTAGCTCAGGCCGTTCTCGCGCGCGAACTTGGCGCAGATCGCGGCCTTGAGTTCGGGGATGCCGTCGGGCGCGGTGTACTTCGTCTCGCCGCGGTCGATGGCGTCGCGCGCCGCCTGCTTGATGTGCTCGGGCGTGTCGAAATCGGGCTCGCCGGCGGAGAGCGCGATGACGTCGCGCCCCTGCGCCTTGAGGTCCCGCGCCATCTGGCTGATCGCCACCGTCGGCGAGGGCTGCACGCGCGCCAGCGCGTCGGAGAGGAAGGCCATACTGCACGAGCCTTGGTTAAAGGGATCACCCGTGAGGCTTAGGCCCCCTTACCGCGCGCATCAAGCGGCGGGGCGCGCGGCCGTCGATGAGGACGAGCCCAAGTCCCAGCAGGATATAGCCGAACAGCGCCGCCGGCCCGACCTTCTCGCCGAGGACGAGAGCCCCCAGCGCCACGGCGACGGGGGGAATCAGCAGCGTCACGAGCATCAGATTCGCCGCCCCGGCGCTGGCGAGGATGCGGTAGTAGAGCAGATAGGCCGCCGCCGTCCCGAGCCCCGCGAACCACGCCACCGCGGCCCACGCCTGCAGCGACAGCGCAAGGGAGGGCGGCCCTTCGAAGGCCGTCGCGAGCGGGGCCGCCATCAGGGCGGAGCAGGTCAGCATCCCCGCCGCTGCGGTGGCCGGCGCCACGCCGCGCAGCCGCAGCTTTGCCCAGACCGAGGCGAAGGCGTAGCTCAGCGCGCCGAGCCCCACCGCGCCCTGCGCGAGGCTGCGCAGGTCCAGCCCCGAGAGGGCCTCGGCCCCGATGATCGCGACGACGCCGGCGAAGCCCGTGGCCACGCCCAGCGCGCGCATGGCCGTCAGCCGCTCGTCGGGCAGGATCGCCGCCGCGACCACGGCGCCGAATACCGCCGTCGCGGCGTTCAGGATCGACACGAGGCCGGTCTCCACATGGGTCTGCGCCCACGCCATCAGGCTGAAGGGCACGATGTTGTTGAGCAGCCCCATGACGGCGAAGGAGAGCCAGACCGCGGGGTCGCTCGGCGGCCTTTCCCCGCGCAGGAACGCGATCGCCCAGAGCAGCAGCGCCGCCCAGCCGACGCGGTGCAGCACCGCCGTCAGCGGCCCCATCTCGCGCAGCGCCACCGCGATGGAGAGGAAGGACGCGCCCCAGATCAGGGCGAGCAACGCCATCTCCGCCGCCGCGCCCCGCGCGATGCCCGCCTGAGCCTGCATGGACCGTTCTCCCCCAGGCGCACGCCGCCGGGCCTCCGTCTATCCCGGCGCCCGCGGCTCGGCGACCCGGTTCTTGCCGCCGCGTCCGTGGCTGCGTCGCGCAATGGCGACCGGTGGGGGCGACCCATGGGGGCGACAAGGCGCGCCTGCGGTGCTACCCCTGCGGTCAAGCCGCGCATGACCGGATCGGGGAGGAAACCGGGTGCAGGACGCCTACTACGACGAGGAAAACGCCACCTTCGGCGACCGCATGGCCGCGGCGCGGGAGGAGGCCGGGCTGGGCGCGCTGCAGCTCGCGCAGAAGCTCGGCGTCAAGACGCAGACCATCGCCGCATGGGAGACCGACCGCGCCGAGCCGCGCGCAAACCAGCTTCAGACGCTGGCCGGCGTGCTCGGCGTCTCCATGAAGTGGTTGATGACCGGCATCGGGGACGGGGTGGCCCCGCCGCCCGACGCCCATCGCGACGCAACGCTCGCGCTGCTGCTCGGCGAACTGCGCGAGGCGCGCATGGCGCAGGCCCGCGCGGCGGAGAAGCTCGCGCGGATCGAGACGCGGCTGCAGGCGCTCGCCGCCGGCGGGTGAGAGGCGCGCGACGCCGCTGCGGGACGCATGCCGCGGGCCTCGCTCCCGCGCGCGCCGCTCAGGCGTCGCGCCGGACTCAGCCCGGAAGGAACTCAGCCGGATCGACCGAGGCTGCGCCGCGGCGCACCTCGAAGTGCAGCAGCGCGTCGCCGCCGTCCTCGGGGGCGGCGACCACGCCGATGTTCTGGCCGCGGCGCACCCGGTCGCCCTTGGAGACCGTCACGCCGTCCACCCGGCCGTAGACCGTGAGCAGGTCGTTGGCGTGGCGGATCAGCACGATGGTCTTGAGCCCGCCGAGCGATTCGGACACCAGCGCGACCTGACCGTCTGCGGCGGCCGAGACCGGCGCGCCGCTCGCCGCGCCGAAGTCGACGCCGTCGTTGCGCCCGGCGCCGGCGGCGCGGCTGTAGGGGCGCACGATCGGGCCGGAAACCGGCGGCGCAAAGGTCGCCGCCGCCGCCGGCGCCTGAACCGGCGCGGCGGGCGCCGGGGCCGTATCGATCACGGCGACGGAGGTCGGCGCCGCGGGCGCGGCCGCCGCGCCGGTTC
>CAYGUQ010000251.1:0-6516 GCA_964352995.1 uncultured Rhodobacterales bacterium | reverse complement strand
CTGGGGACGAGGGTGGAGACCGTAGCGGTCGATCTTTCCCGCCCCGAGGGCGGCGCCGCCGCCGTCGCCGCCGCGATGCGGGCCTTCGGGCGGCTCGACGTGCTGATCGCCAACGCCGGCGGCTCGGTCGGCGCGCGCAGTCTTGCGGAAGGGACCGACGCCGACTGGGCGGCGACCTATGCGCTCAACGTCGGCCACAGCATCGCCGCGCTGCGCGCCGCCGTCCCCGGCCTCGCGGCGAGCGACGCCGGCGCCGCGGTCTTCATCGCCTCGATCTCCGGCCGCGCGGCGGCCGAACGGGGCGCGGCCTACGCGGCGGCGAAGGCGGCGCTCATCCAGTCCGCGCGGTCGCTCGCCTGGGAGCTTGGGCCGCAGCGCATCCGGGTCAACACGGTCTCGCCCGGCTCGATCCTGTTTCCCGGCGGCGGCTGGGAGCGCGTCAGAGCCGAGCGGCCGGAGGACTTCGCCGCCTTCGAGCGGGGCGATTTCCCCTGGGGCAGGCTGGGAACGGACGCGGAGGTCGCCGACGCCGTCGCCTTCGTCGCCTCGCCCCGCGCAAGCTGGATCAACGGCGCCGACATCCATGTCGACGGCGGCCAGCGCCGACCCTCGATCCGCTGAAGCGCTTCGGCGCCGCGCGGCGCTTCTCAGGCGGCGAGAGCGGGTTTTCGCGCGTGCCAGTTGGTGTCCCGCTGGTAGGCGTCGGCGACGCGCAGGATGCGGGCCTCGCCGAAGGGCCGTCCCTGGATCTGGAAGCCGATGGGAAGCCCCCCCGAATCCAGGCCGCAGGGAACCGAGACCGACGGCAGGCCGAGATAGTTGATCGGCCGGGTGTTGGCCGAGACGGCCATGAACGCCTCGACAGCGCCTTCCGAACCGGCGTCGACGTCGGTCTGCGCAAGCGTCGGAACCCTGGTGCGCAGCGTCGGCGTCGCGAAGACGTCGCATGCCGAGAACACCGCCTCAGCGAAGCTCTTCAGCAGCGCGCCCCGGCGGTTCAGCGCCTCGATGTAGAGGACCGCAGGGACGCCGTGCCCGGTGTACTGGCGCGCGCTCAGATGGATGGCGTAGTCCTGCGGGCGCTCGCGCATCCACTGGGCGTGGATCGCCGCGCCCTCGCAGCGCGATACGACGCCGCCATAGGTCGCGACGGCGTCCATGTGGGGCGCCTCGACAGCGACGATCTCGGCCCCCCTGTTCCGCAGCACCGCCATCGCGGCGTCGAAGGCGGTCTGCACTTCGGGGTCGATCCCGTCGAAGAAGTAGTTGACGGGCACGCCGACCCTCAGGCCCCTGACGTCGCCGGTCAGCGCGGCCTCGTAGTCCGGCGTCGGCTCGGCGCTGGACGTAGGGTCCTTCGGGTCGCGGCCGGCGATGACGCCCATCACGCGCGCGCAGTCCCGCGCGGTGCGCGCCAGCGGGCCGACATTGTCCGCCGAGAAGCTCAGCGGCATCACGCCATGGCGCGACACGCGGGTCTGCGTGCCCTTGATCCCGGTGACGCCGCAGATCGCCGCGGGCAGGCGGATCGAGCCTCCGGTGTCGGAGCCCAGCGCCGCGGTGACGCAGCGCGCCGCGACCGCGGCGCCGGAACCGGAGGACGAGCCGCCGGTGCAATGGTCGAGCCCCCACGGGTTGCGGCAGTCGCCGAAATGGCGGTTGTGGCCGGTCGGATTCTGCGCGAACTCCGCCATGTTGAGGCCCGCCACGGTCAGCGAGCCCGCGCCGTGAAGCCGCTCCAGCACGGTGGACGTGTAGCCCGGAACGAAGTCCCTGCGGATGTCCGAGCCGCAGGTGCAGCGCTTGCCGGCCTGATAGAACATGTCCTTGTGCGCGAGAGGCACGCCGTGGAGCGACCCGAGCGGCCGCCCGGCCCGGCGCATCGCGTCGAGCGCGGCGGCGGCCTCCAGCGCGCCGTCCCGGTCGATCCAGATTGCGGCGTTGATCTGCGGGTTGCGCGCCTCGAACGCCGCGAGCGCCGCCTCGGTCAGCGCGACGCTGGTGGTCGCGCCCGTCGCGACGGCGTCGGCGGCCTCGACCAGGGTCAGGTCGTCGAGCCCGCTCGACAGCGTGTCCATCCGATTCACAGACCGGTCTCCTTCACCGACAGCAGCGCCGCCTCGAAGGACGCCGGCTCCTCCTCGAAGGCCATGGCGCCGCGCGCGGCGACGAAGCCGTCGCGTATCCCGGCGAGCTGTCCCGCCATCGCCGCCGAAGCCGCGTTGGGCGGGACTACGCCGGACCAGTAGCCGGCGGCCGCCTCGACATGCGCCGCCGCCTCGGCGGCGGGATCGTCCTTCGACATCGCGACCTCCTGGACTCGATGAGCGCCGGAACATCGTAATGTGTGCAATTTTGCTATTGCAACAGGAATTCCAGCAACAGGAAAAGTTTGAAGAAAAAGGCCGCACTAAATGCTGGAAGGCCTCGGATGAGCGGGGAATGTATGCAAACCTGATCGCGGCCCGAGTCGGCCCCCATCGCCAATCCAGCCGGAAAGCCGCGCCATGCTCGCCATTCCCTCCGAACCCCACGATCTGACCGCGGCGGAGGCCGCGCGCCTCATCGCCGCCCGGGCGCTCGGCGTCGAGGAGCTCGCGCGCTCCTGCCTGGCGCGCATCGCCGAGCGGGACGCCACCGTCAAGGCGTGGAGCTTCATCGACCCCGACCGGGCCATCCGCATCGCGCGGGAGCTCGACAAGACGCTAACGCATGCGGGGCTGATGGGGCCGCTCCACGGGCTGCCCTTCGGCGTGAAGGACATGATCGACACCGGCGACATGCCCACCACCAACAACTCGCCGATCTATCGCGACCATCGCCCGGCGCAGGACGCGCAGGTCGTCCGCGTGATGAAGGCGCACGGGGCCTTCGCGCTGGGCAAGACCGACACCGTCGAGTTCGCCGCCGGCGGCCGCAAGGCGCTGACGCGCAATCCCTTCGATCCGGCGCGGACGCCCGGCGGCTCGTCCTCAGGCTCCGGCGCGGCCGTCGGCGACCGACAGGCGCCGCTGGCGCTCGGCACCCAGACCGGAGGATCGCATATCCGGCCGGCGAGCTACAACGGCATCTATGCGCTGAAGCCGACGCACGGCTCGGCGGCGTGGCCAGGCGCCCGGCAGTTCTCGCCGACCCTCGACACGCTCGGCTGGTACGGGCGGTCGCCCGACGACCTGATCCTCGTCGGCCGCGCCTTCCGGCTGTGGGGCATTGAGGCGCCGCCGGAGGTCAGGGTGGAGGGGCTCAGGGTCGGGATCGCCCGCACCCACAACTGGGGCCTCGCCGAGCCGGCGACCGTCGACGCGATCGAGCGCGCCGCGAGGCTGCTGGCGGAGGCGGGCGCGCTCGTCGCGGAGCTCGAGCTCCCGACGCCGTTCGAGACGCTCAACGCCGTGCAGAAGGTCGTGATGCAGGGGGAGGGCAGGGTGCAGTTCCTGCCCGACTACCTCGAGCACCACGCCCTGCTGCACGCCGACTTCCGTCGACGCGTCGAGAACGAGGACGGCCTCACGCCGGAGCAGCTTCTCGCGGCTCTCGACTGCGCCGCCGCCTGCCGGCCGGCTTTCGACGCCCTGTTCGGCCCGGCGCTTGACGTGGCGCTCACGCCGTCGTCCACCGGCGAGGCCCCGCTCAACCCTTCAGAGACGACTGGAGACGCGGCGATGAACGCGATGTGGACGCTTCTGCACGCGCCATGCGTCAACATTCCCGGCGCGAAGGGGCCCAACGGCCTGCCAGTCGGCGTGACGCTCGTGGGCCCCCGCTTCGGAGACGCGCGGCTGCTGGCGACGGCGCGGGCGGTTGCGCCGGTGCTCGATCCCGACCTCCGCCCAACCGCCTAGCGCCCCGCGCCCGAAGCGTTCAGGCGGCGCTCGCCAGCAGGACCTCGGGCCGCCGCGCGCGCCAGGCCGTGGCCTGCTCGTAGGCCTGCGCGGCGCGGAACAGCGTCGCCTCGTCAAAGGCCTTCGCCGCGAGCTGGATGCCGAGCGGCAGGCCCGTCGGCCCGAAGCCGCCGCAGATCGACATCGCGGGCAGGCCGGTCACGTTGAAGGGCATGGTGAAGTTCGGCTTCGTCAGGTTGTCCCAGCGGGGAACCTCGGTGATCAGCGGCGCCTCGCCGGCGTTCGAGGCCGTCAGCAGCACGTCGATGTCGGCCATCGCCCTCGCCACCTCGGCGGAGAGCTCCCGCCGCATCCTCAGCGCCTGCACATAGTCGGCCCCGGTCACGAAGCTGCCGATGAACATGCGGTCGCGGACGCGCGCCCCGAAGCCGTCGAGCCGATCGCGCGCCCAGGGCTCGTAGGCCGCGAGCCGCTCCGCTGCGGAGATCATGAAGCCGCAGGCGGCGAAATCGTGGAGCGGCGACAGCGTCACCTCCACCACCTCGGCGCCCATCTCGCCGTAGAGCTTCACGGCCTCGTCGATGGCCGCCTGCGTCGCGTCGGAGACCTTGTTGTCGGTCTCGTGGAAATGGCGCACGAGGCCGATGCGCAGGCCCTTCGCCCCCGCCTTGAGCGACGCCGTGTAGTCGGCCGCCGGCCGGTCGGCGCTCGCCGGATCGCGGGGGTCGTGGCCGGCGATGGCCTGCAGCATCAGCGCGCAGTCCTCCACCGTCCAGCACATCGGGCCGATGTGGTCGAGCGAATAGGCGGCGGGCGCGACGCCGGCGCGGCTGACGAGCCCGTAGGTCGGCTTGATCCCTGCGACGCCGCAGAGCGAGGACGGCCCCCGGATCGAGCCGCCGGTGTCGGTGCCGAGCCCGCCGAGCACGAGGCCCGCGGCCACCGCGGCCCCCGTGCCAGAGGACGAGCCGGCGGTGAAGTGAAGCGGGTTCCACGGGTTCCGGGCCGGCGGCCAAGGCAGGTCGAAGGACGGTCCGCCATCGGCGAACTCGTGCGTGGTGAGCTTGCCCATCAGCACGGTGCCGGCGTCGTCCAGCCTAGCGGCGCAGGTCGCGTCGAGCTCGGGCACATTGTCGGCGAGATGGCGGGACTGGCAGGTGGTGAGGACGCCCTTGGTGTCGATGATGTCCTTGAGCCCGATCGGTATTCCGTGCAGCGGGCCGCTCGGGCCGTCCTTCATGATCGCCGCCTCGGCCTTCGCGGCGTCGGCGAGCGCGCGCTCCTCCGTCAGCGTGACGAAGGCGTGGAGCGTGGGCTCCAGCGCCTTCGCCCGCGCGAGACATTCAGCCGTCAGCTCCACCGGCGACAACGCCTTCGAGGCGATCGCGGCGGCGGCGCCGGCGATGGTGTGGATGTCGCTCATGCCGGGACCTCCTGGGGATGGGCGTAGCAGGTCGCCGGCTCGGCCATGTGAGAGCGGGGGCGGCGGAGGCGCTCGGCCATCGTCACGACATAGCCGTAGGCTTCGTAGTATTCGGCGAGTTCGGCGGCGGTGCAGGTCAGTCCGGCGCGCTTCACGAAGCTTGCAAACTCGGTTTCCGTCAGAGGCGGCGGCATGGGCGGATCTCCTCGAATGGCCTGGGCGTATCCATAATTGGAGTTGAGCTTAGCATAGTATACATCCATGAGGGTCGCGGCCTGCATTCGGTCGAAATTCCCTGCTGATTGCCGCGGCTTGCCGCAGTCTGACCCCTTGGCGCCCGCTTTGTATCCACCGTGACCGCTTGCCGAGGTCGCCGCGCGGTGTGCGCCCGGCCAACGCCCGGCGGATTCGTCGCCGCGGGGCCGCCTCCAAGGGCGGTTTCTGCGCCGCCGCCGCCGCACGGACGGGCGGATGCGGCGCTACTCCGCCGCCGCCGCTGCGGAAGGCGCGGAGGCGGCCGTTCGGCGCGCCAGCCGCCGCTCCGCCCGCATGGCGTAGAGGGTGGTTCCGACGATCAGCGCCGCGCCGAGGAGCGCGTTGACCGTCGGCCACTCGCCGAAGAGGATCACGCCGAGCAGCGCGGCATAGACCAGCCGCAGATAGTCCGCCGAAGCGACCGCCGTCGCCTCGCCGGCGCGGAAGCCCTGGAAGTTGAGGCTCTGCCCCACGGCCGATAGCGCGCCGATCACCACCAGCAACGCCCATTCGGCCGGCGTCGGGGCGACCCAGTTCAGCATGGCCGGCGCGAGCAGCGCCGCGCCGACGCCCACCGCCTGATAGGTCAGGACCGTGCCGAGCGGCTCGCGCTGCGCCAGCTTGCGGATGATCACCATGATCAGCCCCACCGCCGCCGCCGAGAGAAGGCCGAGCAGCGCATAGGGGTCCACGCCCTCCGGCGAGGGACGCACCATCACGAGAACGCCGGCGAAACCGAGCGCCACCGCGATCCAGCGATGCGGCCCGACGACTTCGCGCAGGATGAGGATGGCGAAGACCGTGACGAAGAAACTCTTGGAGAAGCTAACCGCGACCGCGTCGGCGAGCGGCAGGTGCACGATCGCGGTGAAGCCCGCCACCATCGCGACGACCGACAGGCCGACCCTGATCGCATGCAGGCCGGGATTGGGGGTGGCGAAGGCCGCCCGCGGATCGCGCAGGATGCGCGGCGTCATGATCAGCGTCATCACCACC
>CAYGUQ010000250.1:0-6558 GCA_964352995.1 uncultured Rhodobacterales bacterium | reverse complement strand
TGGCCGACTGCGCCCGCTTGCGGCCGGTGATCCACGCCTCGAAGGGCGCAAGCGCCCGCTCCAGCGGGGCCACCTTGCGGATGTGGCAGCAGAGGTCGTTGTCGCGAAGATTGAGGTCGCCGTCGGGGTCGTGGACGGACGTCTCGGCGGGGTCGGGCGCCATGTGGCGCACGTCGGTCAGGCCGAGCGTCTCGGCCACCTCGCGCTGGTAGGCGAGCGTCTCGGGAAAGAGCATCCGCGTCTGCCCGAACAGCACCGGCGCATGGCGGTCCACCTGCGCCAGCATGTGCAGCAGCACGACGGACTCCGCCCCGAAGGAGGAGACGAGCGCGATCCGCCCCGGAAAGTCCCGTCGCAGCGCCCGCTCCAGCACCTCCTGCGCGCCCAGATGCGCGTAATCCTCCGGACCGGGCCTGCGGCCGAGCGTCGGATCATGCCGCATCGCGCTTCTCCTCGCGGTAGATCGCGGCCTTGAAGGGCGCGAGGCCGAGCCGGCGGCAGGCGTCGACGAAACGCTCCTCAGGGCCGGCGCGCAGGTCGAGATAGGCGTCGACGAGCCGCTCGATGGCGGGGCCGACCTCCTCGGCGCCGAGGCCGGGGCCTACGCGCTCGCCGATGGCGGCGGTCTCGGTGTGGTCGCCGCCGAGCGTGATCTGGTAGCTCTCCACGCCCGCCTTCTCGAGCCCCAGGATGCCGACATGGCCCATGTGGTGATGGCCGCAGGCGTTGATGCAGCCGGAGATCTTGATGCGGAACTCCCCGATGGCGCGCGCCCGCGGCCCGTCGGCGAAGCGGCGCGAGATGTCCTGCGCGATGGGAATCGACCGCGCCGTCGCCAGCGCGCAGTAGTCGAGCCCCGGGCAGGCGATGATGTCGGAGATCAGCCCGGAATTGGCCTCCGCAAGCTCCTCGCGCAGCAGCGCGGCGTGCAGCGCCGGCAGGTCGTCGCGCGCGACATGGGGCAGGATGACGTTCTGCTCGTGGCTGATGCGCAGCTCGCCCTGGCTGTAGCGGTCCGCCATGTCGGCGAGCGCGCGCATCTGCTGGGCGGTCGCGTCGCCCGGCGACGCCCCGATGGCCTTCAGCGAGACGGTGGCGATGGCGTAGCCGGGCGCGCGGTGCGCCGAGGTGTTGACGTCGGCCCAGGCGGCGAAGACCGGGTCGAAGGTGCGCGCGTCCTCCTCGCGGTCGGAGACGGCGGGCCGCTCGGGCAGCGCCGGCGGCGCGAAATAGGCCGCGATGCGCGCAAGCTCCGCCTCGCCGGGCAGATGCGCGGCCCCGCCATTGGCGAGGATCGCGCGGAACTCCGCCTCCACCTGCTCGCGGATCTCCTCCTCGCCGGTCTCATGGACGAGGATCTTGATCCGCGCCTTGTACTTGTTGTCCCGCCGCCCGTGCAGGTTGTAGACGCGCAGGATCGCCTCGAGATAGGGCAGCAGCTCGGCGCGCGGCAGGAACGCCCGCAGAACCTTGCCGACCATGGGCGTGCGGCCCATGCCGCCGCCGACGATCACCTCGTAGCCGGGCGCGCCGTTCGCGTCGCGCAGCATGCGCAGGCCGATGTCGTGCGCCTTGGTCACCGCGCGGTCGTTGGGCGAGCCGGTCACGGCCACCTTGAACTTGCGCGGCAGGAAGGCGAATTCGGGATGCGCCGTCGACCACTGGCGGATCAGCTCGGCGGTCGGCCGCGGGTCCTCGATCTCGTCGGCGGCGGCGCCGGCGAAGTGGTCGGCGGTGACGTTGCGGATGCAGTTGCCGCTGGTCTGGATCGCGTGCATCTCGACCGCGGCGAGGTGGTCGAGGATGTCGCCCACGTCGCTCAGCTTCGTCCAGTTGAACTGGATGTTCTGCCGCGTGGTGAAGTGGCCGTAACCGCGGTCCCAGCGCTCGGCGATCTCCGCCAGCGCCCGCATCTGGCGGCTCGAGAGCGTGCCGTAGGGGATCGCCACCCGCAGCATGTAGGCGTGAAGCTGGAGGTAGAGCCCGTTCTGCAAGCGCAGCGGCTTGTACTCGTCCTCGGTCAGCCGGCCGTCGATGCGGCGCTGGGTCTGGTCGCGGAACTGGGCGACGCGCTCGCGGACATAAGCCGCGTCGAATTCGTCGTAGCGATACATCTGGCTCACTCCGCCTGGCGCCCGAGATCGGGCCGGTGGGACGGGCCGCGGGCGCGGAACGCCTCGCGGAAATGCAGGGGGCGCGGAACCGGGCCGTCGAGCGCCACGTCCGCGAGGTAGGGACCGACGACGGCGCCGGGCTGGTCCGCGAGCGCGGCGAGGCGCTCGGCGGCCTCGTCGTCATGCGCGACGGCGGCCTCGGCGAGGCTCCGCGTCCAGCCGCCCTGCGCGTCGAGATAGACGACGTCGCCGATCATCAGGTCGTTGGCGCTGACGATCTTGGGAACGAAGCTCTTCGCCATGGCTCAGGCCCCCGCCGCGAGCGCGAGCGAGAGGGTCGACGGCTCGATCCGCTCCAGCGCAGCCGCCGCGCCGCGCGGGGCGAGGCCCACGAAGAGGATCGCCGGGCCGGTCACGCCCGCCTCGGCGAGCGCCTCCGGCAGTCTGTCGAGCGACGCCGCGACGACCTTCTGATCGGGCCGCGAGGCGTTCTCCACCGCCGTCACCGGCGTCGCGGCGTCGGCGCCGTGCAGCATCAGCCGCCCCTGCAGGAAGCGCGCGGCGCGCACGCCCATGTAGACGGCCGCCGCGGCGCCCGGCGCAGCCAGCGCCTTCCAGTCGTGTTCGGCGAAGCCGTCGACGTCCTGCCCGGTCAGAAAACGAAAGGACTTGTTGCGCCCGCGGCGCGTGAGCGACGCGCGGATCGAGGCGGCGGCGGCGGCGGCGCTCGTCACGCCGGGCACGACCTCGAAATCCACGCCCGCCGCATCGAGCGCATCCATCTCCTCGTCGAGCCGCCCGAAGACGCCGGGATCGCCGGACTTCAGGCGCACGACATTGGCGCCGCCGGCGGCGTGCTCGACCATGACGGCGTTGATGTCCTCCTGCCGCCAGGACGGGCCGCCGGGGATCTTGCCGACCTCGACGATGGTCGCCTCGCGGCGCGCAAGCTCGATGATCGCCGCCGGCACGAGGCGGTCATGGATCACGACGTCGGCCTCGTGGAGCAGGCGGCGCGCCTTCAGCGTCATCAGCTCGGGGTCGCCGGGGCCGGCGCCGACGATGAAGACGCGCCCCTCCTCGGCCTTCTCCTCGAGGCTCTCCGCCAGCAGCCGGGGCAGCGTCGCCGCCGCCGCCGTCTCGCCGCCCTCGGCGAGCGCGCGGGGGCCCGCCTCGTCGTAGTAGCGCGCCCAGAAGCGCCGACGCGCGCGGCCCATCGGCAGCGCCTCGGCGGCGTGCCGGAAGCCCTGCCCGATGCGCGCGAGCACGCCCAGGGTCGGCGAAAGCCGCTCCTCGACCTCGGCCTTCACGCGCCGCGCGAGCACCGGCGCCGCGCCCTCGGTGCCGATCGCCACGACCAGCGGGTCGCGATCGACGATGGCCGGCGTGATGAAGTCGCTGGCGTCGAGATTGTCCACGATGTTGGCGAGCGCGCCGGCGCGACGGCCGATCGCCGCGGCCCGCGCGTCCTCCGCCGCATCGTCGTTGGCGCCGTAGACCAGCGCCGCGCAGAGCGCGTCGCCTTCCTCCAGCCGCCGCCGAACGAGCCGCAGGCGGCCCTCCGCGGCCCAGCGCGCGACATCCTCGGCCGGATCGGCGGCGTAGACGATCAGCGTCGCCTCGGTCTTCAGCAGCAGCCGCAGCTTGGCCGCCGCCGTCTCGCCACCGCCGGACACGATGACGCGCCGCCCGCGCAGATCGCGAAAGAGAGGAAAATGACGCATGTCCCGGCCCTCCGACGCCCTTGCGGCGATGGATGGAAGCTAGAATTTTGTTCGCGAAACTGATAGATGCCGCCGGAAATAAGGAATGCTGTCCGCAGTATCGCTGGAGCGCGAAACCATTGTCCAAGACCGAGTCGGAGTCCGGGAAACCTGTCGCGCTGGACGCGCTGGACCGGAAAATCCTTGATGCGTTGCAGCGCGACGCCACCGCGTCTCTAGACGAACTCGCCGGTCAGGTCGGCGCCTCGAAGACGCCGGTCTGGAACCGCATCCGCAAGCTGCGCGCCGCCGGCGTGATCGACCGGCAGGTCGCGGTGCTGCGGCCGGAGGCGGTCGGCCTCGGCGCCTGCTTCTTCGTTCTGGTGCGCACGGCGCAGCACGAGCCGGGCTGGCTGGAGCGGTTCGTCACCGCGGTGAAGTCGATGCCGGAGATCGTCTCGGCGCACCGGCTGGCCGGCGAGATCGACTATGTCCTGCAAGTGCGCGTGGCCGACGCGCGCGCCTACGACGCCTTCTATCAGCGGCTGATCGCGCAGGTGAGCATCTACAACGTGACCTCGCTGCTCTCGATGGAGGAGATCAAGGCCGAGACGGCGCTGCCGCTGCCCGGCTGAGCCCCGGCGCGAACAGCTGGACTTCCGCCGCGGCCCGGCGCTAGATCGCGCCAGGGTGGAGACGATGGCGTCGTCTCAGGCGCAAGCCGTGCCTGCGGCGGGTTCATCGTGAGCCGGCCGCGTCGTCCTGCACGCCCGGACCTTCGGTTCGGGCGCCCATGCCTCCCGGACCGACGCACCGGAGAGCTCCATGACCGGACCCTCGCGTCCCGACTTCCTGCCGCTCCGCAACGGCCCCAAGGCGCCGCCGCCCTTCGCGCCGGAGGAGTACGCGGCCCGCCTCGCCGGCCTGCGCGCCCACATGGCCGGGGCCGGCGTCGAGGCGGCGCTGCTGACCTCGATGCACTGCATCGCCTACTACACCGGCTTTCTCTACTGCAGCTTCGGCAGGCCCTACGCCGCGGTCGTCACGCAGGACCGCTGCGTCGTGGTGGCGGCGCTGATCGACCACGGCCAGCCCTTCCGCCGCGCCGTCTGCGAGACGCTGACCTACACCGACTGGGCGCGCGGCAACTTCTGGCGCGCCGTCGCCAGCGTCGCGGGCGGCGCGCGGCGCATCGGCGTGGAGCGCGACGCGCTCACGCTGGCGCAGGCCGACGCGCTCGGCGAGGCGCTCGGCGCCGTGGAGACCGTCGACGTCGCCGCCGTCGCGATGCGGCAGCGGATGATCAAGTCGCCGGCCGAGATCGAACTCATCCGCACCGGCGCAGCCGTCGCCGACATCGGCGGCGCGGCCTGCAAGGCGGAGATCCGCTCCGGCGTCCGCGAGATCGACGTGGCGATGGCCGGCCGGGACGCGATGGAGCGCGCCATCGCCGAGCGACTGCCCGACAGCGAACTGCGCGACACCTGGGTCTGGTTCCAGTCGGGCCCCAACACCGACGGCGCTCACAACCCGGTCACGACGCGCAGGCTGGAGCCCGGCGACATCCTCAGCCTGAACTGCTTCCCGATGACGAGCGGCTACTACACCGCGCTGGAGCGGACGCTGTTTCTCGGCGAACCGGACGCCGCCTCCCTGAAGCTGTGGGAGGCGAACGTGGCCACCCATGAGCTGGGACTGTCGCTGATCCGCCCCGGCGCGCGCTGCGACGCGATCACCGCCCAGCTCAACGCATTCCTCGACGAACGCGGGCTGCTGGACCTGCGCACCTTCGGCTACGGCCACTCCTTCGGCGTGCTCTCGCACTATTACGGGCGGGAGGCCGGGCTGGAGCTGCGCGAGGACGTCGAGACGGCGCTGGCGCCGGGCATGGTGGTGTCGATGGAGCCGATGCTGACGGCGCCGCTGGGCGAGCCCGGCGCCGGCGGCTATCGCGAGCACGACATCCTCGTGGTCGGTTCCGACGGCGCCGAGAACATCACCGGCTTTCCCTACGGCCCGGCGCACAACATCGTCTGAGCCGCGGGGGCCGGGGGGGGTTGCGGCGGCGGCGCCGGGGCCGCCGCCGGCCTCAGAGCCCGATGGCGGCCGCGCCGCCGCCCACCGCCGCGGGCGCCGGCGCCGTCTCGTCCTTCAGCGCGACGCCGCTGAGGCCGCGGCGCAGCGCCTCGGCGCAGAGATAGGCGGCGCGATGCGCCGCCTCGCCATGGGCCAGCCCGCCGTCGCGGACGTTCGAGACGCAGTTGCGGGCGGCGTCCGTGAGCCCCACGCGCGGCCCGTGCGTGATGTAGACGCCGAGGCTGTCGGGCGAGGAGAGGCCCGGCCGCTCGCCGATCAGCATCAGCGTCAGCCGCGCGCCGAGCAATGCGCCGACCTCGTCGCCCAGGGCCACCCTGCCCTGCAGCGCGATGCTCAACGGCGCGAGGCGCCAGCCGTGCCGCTCGGCGTGGGGCGCGAAGGCGGCGAGGAAGCGCGCCGCGTTGCGCTCGACCGCCAGCGCAGAGAGGCCGTCGCAGATCGCCACGGCGACGTCGGCGCCCTTCGGCTCGACTGCGGCGAGGGCCTCGCGGGATGCGTCGTCGAGGCGTCGCCCGAGGTCGGGCCGCCGCAGATAGGTCGGGCGGTCGCCGGCGCGGGAGGCGAGAACGGCGACGGCGGGGAACATCGCGCCGAGCGACGCGCCGAGGGCGTCGGCGTCGAGCGCCGCATGCACCGCAGTGCGC
>CAYGUQ010000249.1:0-6579 GCA_964352995.1 uncultured Rhodobacterales bacterium | reverse complement strand
ACGCCGCCATCCGCCATCGCCGCCCGGCGCGGGGGCGCGGAGATGGGTATAAGAGACCGGGCGCGCGGCGCGGGTGCGGCGGGGCCGCGCCCCGCGACCCGGCTGGGGCCGCCGGAGGCGGCGCTCCAGCAGCCGGCGGCGCAGCGGCCTCAGGGCGAGGGAGCGCCAGTGACGGACGGGGCGGAGTCGGACGGGGCGGATTCGGGCGGGGCGGACGCGGGTGCGGCGGACGCGGGCGGCTTCTCCATCGACGAGGCGGCGGTGGCCGACATCGCGCGCGCGGTGATGCGTCAGGAGTTCTCTGGCGCGTTCGGCCGGAGCCTGACCCAGCAGATCAGGCAGCTCATCTCGGCTGAGGTCTCGCGCGCGCTCGCGGCCGAGCGTCGCGCACGGGACCAGTAGCGCCCGGCGCAGCCTGCCCATTCGGGCCTGCGCGGCCCGAAGATGCGCCAGCCGGCGCAGCTTAGCTTTGATTGCAAATAGACGGCGAGCCTGCGGCCGGCTGCGCTAGAAGGCTGACATGCGCCAGCGGGCGCCGCGGATCTTCGCTCGGCACGGGCTCCGCGCGCCGGAGAGTGCGGCGGCGTCGGGCGGCGGAGGCTATGCCCGCCGCCCAGGCGCAGCTCAGAGGTCGGAGACCAGCACCGAGCGCAGGCCGCCGTAGCCGTTGAAGCTGGTGGCGGTGACGGAGCCGTATGCGCCCATCGCCTCGAACACCACCACGTCGTCCTCGGCGATGCCGGAGGGCGCGAGGTTCTCGCCGGGCAGACGGTCGACGCTGTCGCAGGTCGGGCCGAAGAAGATCACCGGGCGCGCGTCGCCCTCGCGGGGCAGGCCCTCGGGCGTCAGCACGCGGTAGCTGTGGGTGCGGCCGAGCACCGGGAACTCGTCGAGGGCGCCGTAGACGCCGTCGTTGAGAAACACCGCGCCGTCCTCGCGCACCAGCTTCACGCGGGCGGCGAGCGTCATGCAGCCCGAGACCATGCCGCGGCCGGGCTCGCAGACGAGCGGCGGGCCGTCATGGCCGAAGGCGGCGTCGCGGGCGACGCCGATGGCGTCGAAGATCGCCTCGAGGTCGAAATGCTCGCCGTAGAGCGCGCCGGGGAAGCCGCCGCCGACGTTCAGGCGGCGCAGCGCGACGCCGGCGTCCTTGGCGATGCGAGCGGCCTGGTGGATGTAGGAGACCCACGCGTCGGCGGACTCGCACTGCGTGCCCGGGTGGAAGGTGAGGCTCGCCACCATGCCGAGGCCCTGCGCCTGACGCAGCAGCGCGGCGGCCTTCTCGGGCGAGGCGCCGAACTTGGCGCCGAAGTCGTAGGCCGCGCCGCGCACCGGCAGCTTGAAGCGCACGGAGATCTCGACGTCGGCGGCGGCG
This sequence comes from uncultured Rhodobacterales bacterium, assembly GCA_964352995.1. Taxonomy (GTDB): domain Bacteria; phylum Pseudomonadota; class Alphaproteobacteria; order Rhodobacterales; family Rhodobacteraceae; genus Rubrimonas. Next base: position 5,204 of record CAYGUQ010000249.1, on the reverse strand, counting down.
ACGCCCTTCTCGGAGGCGATCGCGGCGACCTTGTCGAGCTCGACGACGCTGTCGACGGAGAAGGTGCGCACGCCGTGGTCGAGCGCGAAGCCGATCTCGCCGCGCGACTTGGCGGGGTTGTGGTAGTGCAGGGCGGCGTCGGGGTCGAGGCCGCGGATCAGCTCGATCTCTGCGGGGGAGGCGACGTCCCACGCCTTCACGCCCGCGGCGATCAGCGTCATGATGACGGCCGGCTCGCTGTTGGACTTGACGGCGTAGGTGACCAGACCGGGAAAGCCCGTGAGAAACCGTTTGGCGCTGGCCGTGAGCACGGCGGGCGCGAAGAACAGCACCGGCGCGTCGGGGCGCTCGGCGGCGAGGTAGCTCTCGGGATTGCGCCAGATGGCGGCGGTCGTGGTCATTGGCGTCAGGGCCCCCTTTCGGGTTGGTGGGCGCCGCGGATCTCGCGGCCGATGTGAGGGTAAGATGTCGCGGCGGAATGTCAGAATGAAGGCCCCAGACTGACATTTTGCACTCGAAGTTTGGTCAGATCGCCGTCATAAATGCAGAATGACGACGACAACTCTCGACGAAATGGATCAATCGCTGCTGCGCTTCCTGCGCCGCGACGCACGCACGCCCACCGCGGAGCTCGCCCGGCGGCTCGGCGTGTCGCGCACCACGGTGCAGGCGCGGCTGGAGAAGCTGGAGCGGACGGGCGTCATCGCGGGCTACACCATCGTCGCCGGCGACGCGGTGGACGCGGGCGTGATCCGCGCCACGGTGCTGATCCAGGTCGAGCCGCGGATGACGGCGAGCATCGTGGCCGCGCTCGGCCGGATGCGCGAGGTGGAGGGGCTGTTCACGACGGCGGGACGCTTCGACATGGCGATCCAGCTCGCCGCCGCCGGCACGCCGCAGCTCGACAGCGCGCTCGACCGCATCGGCGAACTCGACGGCGTGCGAGGCATGGAGAGCCTCATCCACCTCACCGCCAAGATCGACCGGCGGCGCTGAGCCGCCGCGCCGGGCTTTCCGCCCCGCCGAACGCGCGATAAACCCTCGCCCGGACGGCCCGGGGAGAATTGCGATGACCATGGAGAAGACCTTCGACGCCGCCGAGGCGGAGCCGCGGATCGCCGCGCGCTGGGAGGCCGACGGCTGCTTCCGCGCCGGGGCCAACGCGAAGCCGGGCGCAGAGCCCTTCGCCATCATGATCCCGCCGCCGAACGTCACCGGCTCGCTGCACATGGGCCACGCGCTCAACAACACGCTCCAGGACATCCTGATCCGCCGCAAGCGGATGCAGGGTTTCGACGTGCTGTGGCAGCCGGGGCAGGACCACGCCGGCATCGCCACGCAGATGGTGGTGGAGCGCGCGCTGGCGCAGGCGGGCGAGCCGGGCCGCCGCGAGATGGGCCGCGAGAAGTTCGTCGAGCGCGTCTGGCGCCAGAAGGACGAGTCGGGCGGCGCCATCATCAACCAGCTCAAGCGGCTTGGGGCGTCGTGCGACTGGGAGCGCAACGCCTTCACCCTCGGCCGCACCGACGAGGACCAGATGAGCCGCGCGGTGATCCGCGTCTTCAAGCAGCTCTACGACGAGGGGCTGATCTATCGCGGCAAGCGGCTGGTGAACTGGGACCCGCATTTCGAGACCGCGATCTCCGACCTCGAAGTCGAGAATGTCGAGGTCGACGGCTGCATGTGGCACTTCAAGTATCCGCTGGCGGGCGGCGCGACCTATGAATACGTCGAGAAGGACGCGGACGGGAACGTCGCGCTGCGCGAGACGCGCGACTACATCTCCATCGCAACGACCCGCCCCGAGACCATGCTGGGCGACGGCGCGGTGGCGGTGCATCCTTCCGACGAGCGCTATGCGGCCATCGTCGGCAAGCTCTGCGAGATCCCGGTGGGGCCGAAGGAGCACCGGCGGCTGATCCCGATCATCACCGACGAGTATCCCGACCCGGCCTTCGGCTCGGGCGCGGTGAAGATCACCGGGGCGCATGATTTCAACGACTATGGCGTGGCCAAGCGCGGCGGCATCCCCTGCTTCCGACTGATGGATACCAAGGCGGCCATGCGCGCCGACGGAGCGCCCTACGCCGAGGAGGTCGCGAAGGCGAAGGCGATCCGCGAGGGGGCCGAGGCGAGCGAGGCGGAGGTCGACGCGATCAACCTCGTGCCCGACGAATATCGCGGGCTCGACAGGCTCGAGTGCCGCCAGCGGGTGGTGGCGGCGATCACGGCCGAGGGGCTGGCGGTGGCGGGGCCGGACGGCGCGCCGCTGGTCGAGAACAAGCCGATCATGCAGCCCTTCGGCGACCGTTCCAAGGTGGTCATCGAGCCGATGCTGACCGACCAGTGGTTCGTGGACGCCGCGACGCTGGCGAAGCCGGCGGTGGCGGCGGTGCGCGAGGGCCGCACGACCTTCCACCCCGAGAACTGGTCCAAGACCTATTTCCAGTGGCTGGAGAACATCGAGCCCTGGTGCATCTCGCGGCAGCTCTGGTGGGGGCATCAGATCCCGGTTTGGTACGATTCACGTGGGAACACGTACTGTGCACTGAATGAAGAAGACGCCATCACGCAAGCGAGAGTGAACTATGGGCCCGATGTTAAGATCGCAGTGCGCGAGATTGATACTTCGGGCTTCTGGGACCCAGGCGTGCGAGCCGAACCCGTTCCGGGCGAAAGTGGCTCCTTCTGGGGGAAGAAGACCCCAAATGAGTATCCCGTTTCTATGGTGATACTCGACCGCGACCCCGACGTGCTCGACACCTGGTTCTCCTCCGCGCTCTGGCCGTTCTCCACGCTCGGCTGGCCGGACGAGACGCCGGAACTCAAGCGCTACTACCCGACCTCGGTGCTCTCGACCGGGTTCGACATCATCTTCTTCTGGGTAGCTAGAATGATGATGATGGGGCTGCACTTTCAGAAGGACGCGCCGTTCAGCGACGTCTACATCCACGCCCTCGTCCGCGACGAGCAGGGGCGCAAGATGTCGAAGTCGCTCGGCAACATCGTCGACCCGCTGACCCTGATCGACCAGTACGGGGCGGACGCGGTGCGGATGACGCTGGCGGCGATGGCCTCCATGGGGCGCGACCTGAAGCTCGACGTCAGCCGGGTGGAGGGTTACCGCAACTTCTCCACGAAGCTGTGGAACGCGGCGCGGTTCTGCGAGATGAACGGTTGCGCGCTCGTGCCGGGCTTCGACCCCAAGAGCCCGCGCGAGCCGGTGAACCGCTGGATCGTCGGCGAGACGGCGCGGCTGCGCGAGGCGATGGACGCCGCCATCGACGCCTATCGCTTCAACGACGCGGCCAACGCGGCCTACGCCCATGTCTGGGGCGTGCTCTGCGACTGGTACGTCGAGTGCGCCAAGCCGCTCCTGCAGGGCGACGACGGCCCGGCGAAGGACGAGACGCGGGCGACGGCGGCATGGGCGCTCGATCAGGCGCTGATCCTGCTGCACCCGATCATGCCCTTCGTCACAGAGGAGCTTTACGGCGCGCTGGCCCCGCGCGAGCGGATGCTGGTCCACGCCGACTGGCCGACCTGGACGGCGGCGGACCTTGCCGACCCGGAGGCGGACGCCGACATGGGATGGACCATCGCGGCCATCGAGGCGGTGCGCTCGGCGCGGGCGGAGATGAACGTGAACCCCGGCGCGCAGATCCCGCTCGTCGCGGTGGAGCCGGACGCGGCGACGGCGGCGCGGCTGGCGCGCGTCGGGCCGCTGCTCGCCCGGCTCGCCCGGCTCTCGACAGTCGAGACGGCGGGCGCGGCGCCGAAGGGCGCGGTGACGCTGGCGGTTCAGGGCGCGACGCTGTGCCTGCCGCTGGCGGGCGTCATCGACGTCGCCGCCGAGGGCGCCCGCCTGGAGAAGGCGCTGGCGAAGCTGGAGAAGGAGCGCGCCGGGCTTCAGGCCAAGCTCGCCAACCCCGCCTTCGTCGAGAAGGCGAAGCCGGAGGTGGTGGAGAAGGAGCGCGTCCGGCTCGCGGCGCTGGCCGAGGAGGCCGGCAAGCTGGCGGCCGCGCAGGCGCGTCTCGCCGAACTCGCCTGAGCCTCGCCCCAAAGAAAAAGGGCGGCCTCAGGGGGCCGCCCAGTTGAACGAGGGACGGTGGCGCGAGGGTCGGGAGGCGTCCGCCGCGTCACCCCCTGACCATGCACGGGCGACCGAGTCGGCGCTGTGACGGATGTCACAGGTCTGCGCGCCGTCGCCGCGGGCTCGACATTTCCCGGCCGCGCGCTTCCTGTCCGGGGGCGTGCGGAGTTCGAGATGGATCGGGAGAGGGAATGCGCCGGATGCTGCTGTGGATCGCCGCCGCCGCCGGGGTGGGCGCGCTCGGGCTCGTCGGGGCCTGGGTCTACGTGAGCGCCTCGGTCGAGGAGCCGCCCTTCGCGCTGGTCGAGCAGGACGGCGACTTCGCGTTGCGCGACTATCCCGCGCTCGCGGTCGCCGAGGTCGAGAAGCCCGGCGCGCGCGGGGAGGCGGTGCGGGCGGGGTTCTCGCCGCTCGCCGGCTACATCTTCGCCCGCGAGCGCGCGGGCGAGAAGATCGCGATGACCGCGCCGGTCACGCAGCGGAAGGCCGGCGAGGCGTGGACCGTGCAGTTCTACATGCCGCCGGGGCGGACGCTCGACAGCTTGCCGCCGCCGGGGCCGGCCGAGGCGGTCTCCCTGCGCGAGACGCCGCCGGCGCGGCGCGCCGTGGTGCGGTTCAGCGGCGTTGCCGACGATGCCCTGCTCGCGGAGCAGACGGCGAGGCTGGAGGCGTGGATGGCCGCCAAGGGCCTTGAGCCGACCGGCGCGCCGCCGCTCTACGCCTACTACAACGACCCCTTCACGCCCGGTTTCCTGCGCCGCAACGAAGTGATGATCGACGTCTCGGGCGGCTGATTGCGGCGCTCCCGCGCGGCCGACTAACCTGTCTTCTCAATGCGGGAGGGGGCGGGCGTGCGGATTGAACGGGTCTTCTCGCCGGGCGACCTCGGCGACGTCGTGGCGCTGCACGGGCGGCATTACGCCGAACACTGGGGCTTTGGCGCGTTCTTCGAGGCGAAGGTGGCGCGGGAGCTCGCCGAGTTCGCCGCACGCCGGGCGCCCGACGACCTGTGCCTGATCGCGGCGGACGGCGAGGGGCTTTGCGGCTCGCTGATTCGCGACCTGCACGATCCCGCGTCGCAGGGGCGCGGCGCGCATCTGCGCTGGTTCAT
>CAYGUQ010000248.1:0-6588 GCA_964352995.1 uncultured Rhodobacterales bacterium | reverse complement strand
GCGTCGCCAGCACCTCGGCGGCGGTCTGGCCGAAGATGAAGATGTTCTCCGCGCCCACCGCGTCGCGGATCTCGACGTTCGCGCCGTCCAGCGTTCCGATGGTCAGCGCGCCGTTCATCGCGAACTTCATGTTGCCGGTGCCCGACGCCTCCTTGCCGGCGGTGGAGATCTGTTCGGAGAGGTCCGCCGCCGGGATCAGGATCTCGGCCATCGAGACGTTGTAGTTGGCCGGATAGGCGACCGCGAGGCGGCCCTTCATCGCCGGATCGGCGTTGATCGTGGCGGCGATGTCGTTGATCAGCTTGATGACGAGCTTCGCCATCGCGTAGCCCGGCGCCGCCTTGCCGCCGAAGATCTTCACGCGCGGCGCGAACTCAGCCGCGGGATCGGCCTTGATCGCGTTGTAGAGCGCCGCGGTCTCAAGCGCGTTCATGAGCTGGCGCTTGTATTCGTGGATGCGCTTGATCTGGATGTCGAACATCGCCTTCGGATCGACCGAGACGCCGTGCTCGCGCTCCAGCCACGCGGCGCAGGCGCGCTTGTTGTCGGTCTTGATCGCCTGGAAGCGCTCGCGGAAGCCCGCTTCCTCGGCGAGCGGCGCCAGCTCGGCGATGCGGTCGAGATCGGCCGCCCACTCCTCCGAGCCGAGCGTCTCCGTCAGCAGCCGCCGCATCCCCGCGTTGCAGCCGTAGAGCCAGCGCCGCGGCGTGACGCCGTTGGTCTGGTTGACGATCTTCTCCGGGTGCAGGGCGTGCAGGTCGGCGAAGACGGTCTGCTTCATCAGGTCGGTGTGCAGCGCCGAGACGCCGTTCACCCGGTGCGCCGAGATGAAGGCGAGATCGCCCATGCGCACCTCGCCGTTGTCGACGATGCGCACGCTGTCGGGGCGCTTCGTTTCGCGGGCGTGGCGGGCGTCGATGCGCTCGATGATCTGCATGTGGCGGGGAAGCTCCGTTCCCATCAGATCGGTCGACCAGCGCTCCAGCGCTTCCGGCATCAGAGTGTGGTTGGTGTAGTTGAGGGTGGCGGACGCCACGTCGAACGCCTCGTCGAACCCGAGGCCGTGATCGTCCACGAGCAGCCTCACGAGCTCCGGCCCCGCGATGGCGGGGTGCGTGTCGTTGAGCTGGATCGCGGCGTGGGCGGCGAGGCTGCGCGGCTCCAGCCCCATGGCGCGGTGACGGCGCAGGATGTCGGCGAGCGAGGCGGCCGTGAAGAAGTACTCCTGCTTCAGCCGCAGCTCCTTGCCCTGGGGCGTCGTGTCGTCGGGGTAGAGGACGCGCGAGATCGTCTCGGCGAAGACCGACGGCGCGGCGGCGGCCATGTAGTCGCCCCGGTTGAAAGGCTCCAGATCGAACTCGCGGATCGGCTGCGCGTCCCAGAGCCGGAGCGTGTTGGTCCAGCGCCCGCGCCAGCCGGGGATCGGCGTGTCGTAGGCGGCGGCGAGCACCGTGTCGGCCGGAGTCCAGAGGGCGGCGTCGCCTTCGCCGGGCGAGACCGTGCCCCCGAAGCTGATCGGGTAGGCGACCTCGCTGCGCTCGAACTCCCAGGCGTGGCGCTGGCGCAGCCAGTCCTCGGGCTCCTCGCCCTGCCATCCCTGGTCGAATCGCTGGCGGAAGAGGCCGTGCTCGTAGCGGATGCCGTAGCCGTGGGCCGCGACGCCGACCGTGGACATGCTGTCGAGGAAGCAGGCGGCGAGGCGGCCGAGGCCGCCGTTGCCCAGCGCCGCGTCGGGCTCGTCGTCGACGAGCGCCGCATAGTCGACGCCATGGGCCGCGACCGCCTCGCGGGCGGCGGCCTCCAGCCCGAGATTGTGGATGGCGTCCTCCAGCAGCCGGCCGATCAGGAACTCCATCGAGAGGTAGTAGACGCGCTTGCGCTTCTGCGCGTAGGCCCTTCGCGTCGCGGCGAACCACGGATCGACGACGAGGTCGCGCACCGCGCGGGTCAGCGCGAGCCGCCAGTCCGACAGCGTCGCCGTCACGGGATCCTTGCCGATGGCGTAGCGCAGGCTGTGCGCCATGGCGACGCGAAGCGCCTCCCCGTCGATCTGCTTGGCAGTGTCCGTCGCGCCGTCATGCATGGCGATACCTCGATCCTGTGCTGGTGCAGGCTATCGCGCGCCGCAGTGCGGCATGCAACCCCGCCTAATGGCGCGCCGCCGCCGCCGCGTCCCCGGCCACGCGCCCCTTGCGCAGGGGCGGTGGGGTTCGACTGTCGTCATGCAAACTTCTCGCATGCTTCACGGTCCTGTGGGCGGTCGGACAAGTCTCGCCCCTAGCGTGTCTTCCGCCGGTCATCTTTCAACAGAAAGTGGAAGAACATGCTCAGGACACTGTCCGTCGTCTCGCTTGCGCTCGTCGCCGCGCCGCTCTCGGCCGCGACGCTCACGGGGTACGCGTCGCTGCCCGCCGCCACCTTCGTTCCCGGCCCCACCTCGGGCCAGTTCCAGAACGGCGCGAACGGCGTGACCCCGCCCTATGTCGGCCAGCAGCCGGTTCAGGGCTTCTCGTCAGTCATCCCGAACGGCGCCGGCGGCTTCCTGGCGATGTCCGACAACGGCTTCGGGGGCAAGGGCAACTCGGCCGACGCGCTGCTGCTGGTGCATGACGTCTCCGTCGATTTCCGAACTCAGACGGGCGGGTCGGGGACGGTGACGGTGAACGCGAGCACGCCGATCTCCGACCCCGACAACCTTGTAGGCTTCCCGATCGTCGCGGAGCAGGCGTTCTATCCCAACGGCGCGGGAGACATTCCCGTCGACCCCGCCATCGCGTCCGGCCGCCTGCTCACCGGGGCCGACTTTGACATCGAATCGATCCGCCGCGACGCCGACGGCAACTTCTGGATCGGCGAAGAGTTCGGACCTTTCCTGCTGAAGACCAACGCGGATTTCGAGATCATCGCCACCGAGATCGCCACGCCCGGCGTGCAGTCTCCCAACAGCCCCTTCCTGGGCGGCGCCGCGCCGAACCTCGGCGGCAGCCGCGGCTACGAGGGCATGGCGATCAACGCGGCCGGCGACACGCTCTACACGCTGCTTGAGGGAACCGTCGCCGGAGATCCCGCGCGCACGCTGCGCGTCTCGGAGTTCGACATCGCCGGCGCGAGCTTCACCGGCCAACAGTGCCTCTACCCGCTCGACCCCGCCGGCTCCGCGATCGGCGAGATGACCCTGATCGAGGACGGCGTCTTCGTCGTGATCGAGCGCGACGGCGGGCAGGGCCCCTCGGCGGCGTTCAAGAAGCTGTTTCTCATCGACCTCGATCAGACCGACGCCGACGGCTTTCTGAAGAAGACCGAGATTGTCGACCTGCTGGCGATCGACGACCCCTTCGATCTCGACGGCGACGGCTCGAACGTCTTCAGCTTTCCCTTCGTGACGATCGAGAGCGTCCTGCCGCTCGACGCCTACACGCTGCTCGTCGCCAACGACAACAACTTCCCCGGCAGCGCCGGTCGCGCGGCGGGCGCGCCTGACAACAACGAGTTCATCCGCATCACGCTCGATCAGCCGATCGCGTCGCTGGCCCCGGCGCCGGCGCCGGTGCCGCTGCCCGCGGCCGGGTGGATGATGATCGCTGGTCTCGCAGGTCTTGCGGCGATGCGCCGTCGCGCCTGACGCCAGCAACGAGAGGGTCCGCGGCGCGCCGCGGGCCCTGACCTACACGAAGAAGCTCTCGACGCCCGCAAGCACGGCGGCGACGACCGCGACCGTGACGGCGATGGACGCCGCGCCCGCCGTCAGACCGGCGAGAAGCACCGTCCCGTCGCGGTCGAGCAGGGCCAGCGCGCTCACGACCAGCGACCATGCGGGGAACGCGCCGGTCAGCGGCAGCGGCGTGAACAGCGCCACCGACACCGCGAAGAGCATCGCGCCCACGATCCGCTCGTTGCGCGCGGTGAAGAGCCACAGCCGGCGCGGCTTCAGCGTGCGCTCGATGGGGCGGATCAGCGGGCGCAGCCTGATCACCGCGCGCTTCAGCGCCTTGCGGGAGACGCGCCTGCGCGCGATCACGCGCGGCAACCAGAGGTGGTGGGCCCCGAGCGCCATCTGCGCGGTGACGATCAGCAGCGGGACCGCCGTCACGAGGGTTGAGCCCAGCGGCGCCGGAATGAGGTTCACCAGCGCGAAGACGAGGATCGCCCACGAGAAGGACCGGTCGCCGAGGCTCGCGAGCACGGCCTCGACGCTGACGCTCTCGTCCTCGCCGCGCTGGTTGGCGGCGCGCAGGAGCGAACGCGACATGGAGGCGCGCCGCGCCGGAGCCGGCGCCGCCATCCGGGGGCTCTTCGCCCCATCCTCGATCCCGCCGCCATCCATGGCCACTCACATCCGCCTGTTTCGCGCGCAGATCAAGCCGTCAGATGCGGCGATCGGAGCGCCGCGGCGCCGCTGTTGAAGTCTTGGCGGACGCGTCTATAACATCGACGAGAAATATGCCTTTAAAGGAGCGAACCATGGGGTTCGGATATGAGGCGCTCGATCTGGCGCGGTTCCAGTTCGCGTTCACCGTGTCGGCGCACATCATCTTTCCTGCGTTCTCCATCGGGCTGGCGAGCTACCTCGCCGTGCTGAACGGGTTGGGGCTGGCGACCGGCGACCCCGTCTATCGCCGGCTGTTCGACTACTGGAAGACGATCTTCGCGGTGGTCTTCGGCATGGGCGTCGTCTCCGGGATCGTCATGAGCTACCAGTTCGGCACCAACTGGTCGGTGTTTTCCGACAAGACCGGGCCGGTTCTGGGGCCGTTGATGGGCTATGAGGTGCTGTCGGCCTTCTTTCTCGAGGCCGGCTTCCTCGGCGTCATGCTGTTCGGGCGTGAGCGGGTCGGGCCGAACCTGCACTTCTTCGCGACGCTGATGGTGGCCGTCGGCACGCTGTTCTCGGCGTTCTGGATTCTCAGCGTCAACAGCTGGATGCACACGCCAGCCGGCTACGGCGTCAACGAGGTCGGCCAGTTCGTGCCGGTGGACTGGTGGGCGGTCGTCTTCAACCCGTCCTTCCCCTACCGGCTCGTGCACATGGTGCTGGCGGCGTACCTGACGACGGCCTTCGTCGTCGGCGGCGTCGGCGCCTGGCACCTGCTGCGGGCGCGGCGCAGCGGCGAGACCGACCGTGCGGCGCGGGTGATGTTCTCCATGGCGATGTGGATGGCGCTGCTCGTGGCGCCGCTTCAGATCGTCGCGGGAGACATGCACGGCATCAACACGCTGGAGCACCAGCCGGCCAAGATCGCGGCGATGGAGGGGCACTACGAGACTCACGCGCCGGCGCCGCTGATCCTGTTCGGCCTGCCCGACGACGAGGCCGAGGTGACGCGCTATGCGGTGGAGATCCCCTATCTCGGCTCGCTGATCCTCAAGCACGACCTCTCCAGCCCGGTGCGGGGCCTCAAGGAGTTCCCCAAGGAGGAGCGTCCGCCTGCGGCGCTGATCTTCTGGACCTTCCGCGTCATGGTGGCGATCGGCTTCGCGATGCTGGCCATCGGCGTCTGGTCGGGCTGGGCCCGGCTCAAGGGGAGGCTCTTCGAGTTGCCCTGGCTGCACCGTGCGGCGGTGGCGATGGGGCCGAGCGGCTTTCTCGCGGTGCTTTGCGGCTGGATCACGACCGAGGTGGGCCGGCAGCCCTACACGGTATACGGCCTGCTGCGCACGGCCGACAGCGCCTCGCCGCTCGACGCGCCCGCGGTGGGGGCGTCGCTGATGGCCTTCATCGTGGTATATTTTGCGGTGTTCGGCGCGGGAACCTTCTACGCGATGCGGCTGATGGCGCACCGGCCCGACGACGGGCTCGACATCGACGCGCTCGGCCCGACGCGCACAGCCGGCGTGACGCCGGCGCCTTCCGTGCGGCGGCCCGCCGCGCATCCGGCGGAGTAAGCGACATGGAGAGCGACCTCGTCTGGTTCGGCCTGCCCTTCATCTGGGCCGGCCTGATCGCCTTCGCCGTCTACGCCTACATCGTGCTCGACGGGTTCGACCTGGGCGTCGGCATCCTGTTTCCGTTCTTCCGGGGGCGGGACGAGCGCGACCTCGTGATGAACTCCGTCGCGCCGGTCTGGGACGGCAACGAGACCTGGCTCGTGCTGGGGGGAGGGGGGCTCTTCGCGGTCTTTCCGCTGGCCTACTCGGTGATCATGCCGGCGCTCTATGCCCCGATCATCGCGATGCTCCTGGGCCTGATTTTCCGCGGCGTCTCGTTCGAGTTCATCCATCGCACGCGGCGCGGGCGCTTCCTGTGGGAGTGGGGCTTCTTCGGCGGGTCGCTGATCGCCGCCTTCGCGCAGGGAATCGCGCTGGGCGCGCTGGTGCAGGGCGTCGAGATCGAGGGCCGGGCCTACGCCGGCGGCTGGTGGGACTGGTTGACGCCGTTCTCGCTGCTGACCGGCGCCGCGCTCGTCGTCGGCTACGCGCTGCTCGGCGCGACATGGCTGGTGATGAAGACGGAGGGCGACCTGCAGGCCTTTTCCCGGCGCGTCGCGTGGGGCGCGGGGGCGGGCACGGTGGGGCTGATCGGCCTCGTCAGCCTGATCACGCCGTTTCTGGAGCCGCTCTACTTCGACCGCTGGTTCGGCTGGCCGACGA
>CAYGUQ010000247.1:0-6610 GCA_964352995.1 uncultured Rhodobacterales bacterium | reverse complement strand
GAGAGCGACGGCACCTTCGTCAAGCTGCCGGCGACGGTGGCCATCGTCACCAACATCGACCCCGAGCACCTCGACCACTACGGCGACTTCGACGGCGTGCGCGACGCCTTCCTCACCTTCGTCTCCAACATCCCGTTCTATGGCCTCGCCGTCTGCTGCATCGACCACCCCGAGGTGCAGAGCCTGATCGGCAAGATCGACGACCGCCGCGTCGTCACCTACGGCTTCTCCCGCCAGGCCGACGTGCGGGCGGAGAACATGCGCTGGGAGGGCGGCGCCAACCGCTTCGACGTGGTGATCCGCACCGCCGGCGGGAGCGAGCGCATGGAGGGCCTCGCCCTGCCCATGCCCGGCGAGCACAACGTGCTGAACGCGCTCGCCGCGCTGGCGGTGGCGCGCGAGCTGAAGATCGGCGACGCCGCAATCGCGAAGGGGCTGGAGGGCTTCAAGGGCGTGCGGCGGCGCTTCACCCGCGTCGGCGAGTGGAACGGCGCGACCATCATCGACGACTACGGCCATCACCCGGTCGAGATCGCGGCGGTGCTGAAGGCGGCGCGCGCGGCGACCACGGGCAAGCTGATCGCCGTGCACCAGCCGCACCGCTACTCGCGCCTGCAGGACCTGTTCACCGAGTTCTGCGCCTGCTTCAACGACGCCGACGTCGTCGCCATCGCCGACGTCTACGCCGCCGGCGAGACGCCGGTGCCGGGCGTGAGCCGCGACGCGCTGTGCGGCGGCCTGCGCGCCCACGGCCACCGCGGCGTGCGCGCCATCGAGGGGCCCGACGACCTCGCCGCGCTGGTCGCCGCCGAAGCCGGCCCCGGCGACATGGTGGTGTGCCTCGGCGCCGGGTCGATCACCGCATGGGCGCAGGGGCTTCCCGCTGCGCTGGAGAAGGAGCGCGCGGCATGAGCCTGACGATCTGGGGGCGCAGGAACTCCTCCAACGTCCAGAAGGCGCTCTGGGCGCTCGGCGAGCTGGGGCTGGCGTTCGAGCATGTCCGCGTCGGCGGCGGCTTCGGCGGCATGGACGACCCCGAATACCGCGCGATCAACCCCAACGGCTACGTCCCCACCCTGAAGGACGGCGACCTCGTCCTGTTCGAGTCCGACGCCATCCTGCGCTATCTGGCGCGCGCCTACGGCCATGGCGCGCTGTGGCGGGACGAGGCGGGCTTCGCGCTGGCCGACCAGTGGACGACGTGGAACACCGCCACGCTCTACCCCGCCGTCGCGGCGGTCTTCTTCCCGACGGTGCGCACGCCGAGGGCGCAACAGGACCTCTCGATGCTGGAGCCGGCGGCGGCGGCGCTCGCGGCGCGGATGGCGGTGCTGGAGCGGGCGCTGGAGGGGCGCGAGCACCTGTGCGGCGCCTTCTCCTTCGCCGATGTCGGCCCGGCGATCTCGGCGCGGCGCGCGCTGCTGCTGCCCCATGGCGCGCCGCCGCGCACGCCCAACGTCGCGGCGTGGCTGGAGCGCGTCGCCGCCCGCCCCGCCTTCGCGCCGCTCGACCAGCCGATCGGGACCTGCCTTGAGGAGTGGATGGAGATCGAGGCCGTCCATGGCTGAGCCGGAGGCCGCGGCGAGCCCGCCGGGCGGCGGCCTGCACGGGCTGGCGCTGCTCGCCCGCCTGCCCCGCGCCCGCGGCGCGCTGACGCCGATGCGCCCGCTGGACGAACTCACCTGGCTGCGCGTCGGCGGCCCGGCGGAGGTGCTGTTCCAGCCCGAGGACGCCGAGGACCTGTCGCAGTTCCTCGCCGCGCTCGCCCCCGACATCCCCGTCACCGTGCTGGGCGTCGGCTCGAACCTGATCGTGCGCGACGGCGGGGTGCCGGGCGTCTCGATCAGGCTGGGACGCGGCTTCAACGCGCTCAGGCGCGAGGGGGAGACCGGCCTGCGCGCCGGCGCGGCCCTGCTCGACGCCCAGCTCGCCAAGGCCGCGGCGAGCTACGGCGTCGCGGGGCTGGAGTTCCTGCGGACGATCCCCGGCTCGGTGGGCGGCGCGGTGCGGATGAACGCCGGGTGCTACGGCGCCTATGTCGCCGACGTCTTCACCGGCGGGCTCGCCATCGACCGCGCCGGGCGGCGCGTCGCGCTGAGCCCTGAGGACATGGCCTTCGGCTACCGCGACTGCGGCCTGCCCGACGATCTCATATTCATCGAGGCGGGCTTCGAGGGCCGCCCCGACGCGCCGGAGGCGATTCTGGCGCGCATGGAGACGCTGGTGAAGCGCCGGGCCGAGAGCCAGCCGGTGCGCGAGCGCACCGCCGGCTCGACATTCCGCAACCCCGCCGGCTTCAGCTCCACCGGCGAGGCCTCCGACACCCACGAGATGAAGGCGTGGAAGCTGATCGACGACGCAGGATGTCGTGGAATGACCCTCGGCGGCGCCCAGATGTCGCCCATGCACCCGAACTTTCTGGTCAACACCGGCGGCGCCACCGCGGCCGATCTGGAAAATTTGGGAGAAATCGTTCGCGGTAAGGTTTTGGAAACCACGGGCGTTCAGTTACTATGGGAAGTCAAGCGGATAGGGATACCCCTGACGACTTGAGACGCGCCCTGAAGCAACGGGGCCAACCCAAAACGCCACCGGAAAAATCCGGGGCTCGAATCAGGCGGCGCCGAAACTCCGGCGCGAACACAAAAAGGCTCCGGGCGTTAACCGGGGCCGGACATCGAGGCGGGCATGTCGAGCAGGACGCCCCGCATCGCCGTGCTGAAGGGCGGTCTCTCCGCCGAACGCGAGGTGTCTCTCGCGTCCGGCGCGGCCTGCGCCGAGGCGCTGCGTCAGGCGGGCTACGCAGTGACGGAGATCGACGCCGGGCGGGATCTCGCCAGCCGGCTGGCCGACGTCGCCCCCGACGTCGCCTTCAACGCCCTGCACGGGCGCTGGGGCGAGGACGGCTGCGTCCAGGGCCTTCTCGAGGTCATGGCGATCCCCTATACCCATTCCGGCGTGCTGGCCTCGGCGCTCGCCATGGACAAGGCGCGCGCCAAGACGGCCTTCGCCGCAGCGGGCGTGCCGGTCGCCCCGAGCCTGCTGGCCTCGCGCGAGGCCGTCGCGGGCGGACACCCCATGGCCCCGCCCTATGTCGTGAAGCCCTACAACGAGGGCTCCTCGGTCGGCGTGCACATCGTCGCCGAAGGGGCCAACGGCCCCGCCCGGCTCGGCCCCGACGCGCCCGAGACGCTGATGGTCGAGGCCTTCGTCCCCGGCCGCGAACTGACGGTGGCGGTGATGGGCGACCGCGCGCTGACCGTGACCGACATCGTCTCGTCCGGCTGGTACGACTATCACGCCAAGTACAGCCCCGGCGGCTCGCGCCATGTCTGCCCCGCCGAACTGCCCGGCGAGGTGTTCGACGCCTGCCTCGCCATCGCGCTGAAGACGCACGCGGCCGTCGGCGCCCGCGGCGTCTCGCGCACCGACCTGCGCTGGGACGAGGCGCGCGGGCTCGACGGGCTGATCGCGCTGGAGATCAACACCCAGCCCGGCATGACCGGCACCTCGCTGGTCCCAGAGCAGGCGGCCGCGCTCGGCGTGAGCTTCCCCGAGCTCTGCCGCTGGATGGTGGAGGACGCCTCATGCGGCCGTTGAGCCCCGCAGGCGGCGCGAGAGGCCGGCAGGCCGAGCCCGGGCGGCTGCGGCGGCGGCTGAACCGGCTGTGGCGGCGGCGCTGGGTGCGCCGCGCGGCCACGACGCATCTGCCCGCGCTGGCGCTGGCGGCGGCGGCGGCGATGCTCGCGTCGGACCCCGCGGTGCACGCCGCGGCGCAGGCGAAGCTGGCCGAGGCCCGCGCGGCGCTCACGGCGCGCCCCGAGTTCGCCATCCGCCGCATCGAGGTCGCCGGCGCCGACGCGGCGCTGGAGGGCGAGATCCTCGCCGCGCTGACCGACGCGACCGGCGCCTCCTCGCTCGACCTCGACCCCGCCGTGGTGCGCCGCCGGGTGGAGAGCCTCGGCTGGGTGGCGGGCGCGGAGGTGCATCTGGAGGCGCCCGAGGCGCTGCGCGTGATCGTGCGCCAGCGCAGGGCCGCCGCGATCTGGCGCATCGAGGGCGAGCCGGTGCTGATCGACGCCGGCGGCGCGGTGATCGAGCCGGCCTTCTCCCGCGGCGACCACCCCGAGCTGCCGCTCGTCGTCGGGCCCGGCGCGGCGGAGGCGGTTTCGGACGCGCTGGCGGTGTTGACGGTCTCCGGTCCCCTGCGCCCGCGCGTCGTGGCGCTGACGCGCATCGGCGCGCGGCGCTGGGACGTCGCGCTGCTCGGCCCGGCGCCGGGCGAGACCATGACGCTGATGCTGCCCGAGACCGGCGCGCCCGCCGCGATGGCGCAGGCCGCCCGGATGCACGAGCGCATCGCGCTCTTCGACCGCGACCTCGCGGCGGTGGACCTGCGGCTGCCCGGCCGCCCCACCGTGCGGCTGACGGAGCGCGCGCTGACCGGTCTTCAGAAGGAGAACCAGACATGACGGCGCATCCCGGCGTCTCCCTCCACGGCCCGACCCTGAACGGGCTGCGCGCGATGCGCGAGCGGCTGAGGGCGGCGTCGCGCCGCGGTCTGGTGGCGGCGATCGATCTCGGCTCGGCCAAGACCGCCTGCTTCATCCTGCGCATCGACGCCCAGCGCCTCGCCCGCGCGCAGGAGATGGCGGACGCCGGCGAGACGGGCGCGCATGACGCGCTCGGCGCGGTGCGCGTCGTCGGCGTCGGCGTCGTGCGCTCCGGCGGCGTGCGCCTCGGCGAGATCGTCGACATGGAGGAGGCCGGCCGCTCCGTCCGCGCCGCGCTGGAGCTGGCGGAGAAGATGGCCGGCGAGCGCGTCGACCAGGCGGTCGCGACGCTCTCCGGCGGCCGCCCGCGCAGCGCCGCGGCCCACGGGCTCGCCATGGTCGAGGGCGTGGCGGTCAGCGCGCGCGACGTCGCCCGCGCCGCGACGAGCTGCCGGCTGCCGCGCGACGAGGGCCGCGCGCTGCTGCACGCCCAGCCGGTCAACTACGAGATCGACGGCGTCGGCGGCCTCAACGACCCCCGCGGCATGAGCGGCGAGCGGCTCGGCTGCGACGCCCATGTGCTGACGGTCGCCGCCGGCCCGCTGCGCAACCTCGCCCAGTGCGTGCGCGGCGCCGACCTCGAACTCGCCGGCGTCGTCTCCGGCGCCTACGCCGCCGGCCTGTCGAGCCTGGTGGAGGACGAGCAGCGCCTCGGCGCCGCCTGCGTCGACATGGGCGCCGGCGCCACCTCGCTCTCGATCTTCCTGCGCGGCCACATGATCCATGCCCAGAGCGTTCGGCTCGGCGGCGACCACGTCACGCTCGACATCGCCCAGGGGCTGGCGATGCCGCAGGCGGAGGCCGAGCGCATCAAGACGCTGCATGGCGGCGCCGTCGCCACCGGCCTCGACGACCGCGAGATGATCGAGGCGCCGCGGCTCGGCGACGACGACCCCCACGAGCGCCGCCGCATCTCCCGCGCCGTGCTGATCGGCGTGATCCGCCCGCGGCTGGAGGAGACGCTGGAGACGGTGCGCGACCGGCTGCGCGCGGCCGGCTTCGAGCACCTGCCCGGCCGGCGCATCGTGCTGACGGGCGGCGCCGCGCAGCTGCCGGGGCTGGAGGAGGCCGCCCAGCGCATCCTCGGCCGCCGCACCCGCGTCGGCCGGCCGATGCGCATCGCCGGCCTGCCGCAGAACGCCGCCGGCCCCGCCTTCGCGGCGGGCGTCGGCCTCGCGGTCTACGCCGCAAGGCCCCGCGACGAACTCTGGGACTATGACGCCCCGTCCGCCGCCGCAGGGAGAGGGCGCGTCGCCCGCGCCGTGCGCTGGTTCAAGGAGAACTGGTGATGTGTCGAAAAACGACCTGAATTCGCATACACTCTGAGCAATCAACGAAAAAATCACCCGATCGAGCAACAGAACAAACAGGCGGAACCCACGATGGCGCTCACTCTCAAGTCGCCCGAGGCCCATGACCTCCGGCCCCGCATCACGGTCTTCGGCGTCGGCGGCGCCGGGGGCAACGCGGTCAACAACATGATCCAGAAGCAGCTGGAGGGCGCGGAGTTCGTGGTGGCGAACACCGACGCTCAGGCGCTGGCGCAGAACTCCGCGCCGCGTCAGCTCCAGCTCGGCGCGACCGTCACCCAGGGCCTCGGCGCCGGCGCCAAGCCGGGCGTCGGCGCTCAGGCCGCCGAGGAGAGCCTCGAGGAGATCGTCGACCACCTCGCAGGCTCGCACATGTGCTTCATCACCGCCGGCATGGGCGGCGGCACCGGCACCGGCGCGGCCCCGGTGATCGCCCGCGCGGCGCGCGAGATGGGGATTCTCACCGTCGGCGTCGTGACCAAGCCCTTCCACTTCGAGGGCGCCAAGCGGATGAACCAGGCCGAGGGCGGCATCGCCGAGCTGCAGCAGGTGGTGGACACGCTCATCATCATCCCCAACCAGAACCTGTTCCGCATCGCCAACGAACGCACGACCTTCGCCGAGGCCTTCATGATGGCCGACGACGTTCTGTATCAGGGCGTGAAGGGCGTGACGGACCTGATGGTGCGCCCGGGCCTGATCAACCTCGACTTCGCCGACGTGCGCTCGGTGATGGACGAGATGGGC
>CAYGUQ010000246.1:0-6671 GCA_964352995.1 uncultured Rhodobacterales bacterium | reverse complement strand
GCTTCGCACAGCGCGTCGTCGGCCGGATCGAAGCGACGCTGCCCGACGGCCGCGTGGCTGGCTTCATCGAGGCGAGCGGTCTTGCAACCGAGCATCTGCCGGCGCGTCTCGTCGTCGACGGCCTGCACGAGACGCCGTTCATGCTCACGCTCGAAGATGGCGCGCATGAGCCCGAGACGGGCGTGACCCGCTTCCGTTTCGCGCTGCGCCTCGCGTCCGCGTTGCGCGACGGGCGGACCCATGCGCTCGCCCTCTGCTTCGACACCGCGCAGGGCTGCGAGGTGCTCGACGAGCGGACGGCGCATCTGCCGGCATGGTCCCCGGGCCGCTGGGTCGCCTCGGTCGGCGAGCGGCGCGTCGTGATCGTCGACCCTTCGCTCAAAAGCTATCGCGGCCATCAGGTGAGCGTGGTCGGCCTACTGGTGCGCGCGCTGCGCCGACTCGGCTGCGCCGTCGACGTGGTCGGCAACCACGCCTTCAACGGCCAGGTCATCGAAGGCGTTAAGGTCCACGGGTCACTGAAGCGCTCGCCCTATGACGTCTCGTCCCTCGGAACGCTCCATGAGCGCTCATTGCGTTTTGGAAAGTATTGCACTGAGACGACCACCGAACTGGGCGCCATGCTGAATTCCTGGCCAGACCATAGTGTTTTCATATTCCCGACCGTGAACGAATACTTTCTGTACCCACTCATCGACGCAGCGCGCGGCCGGGGCGACCGGGAGATCCTCTGTCTCGCGCTGCTCATGCTCGAGACCGGGCTGACGCGCCGCCCAGACGGCGCGATGGTGGAGGACAGGACCGTGACCACCCTGTTCCGCGAGGCGTTCCAGCTGGTGCAGACGCATGCGCTGGAAGAAACCGTCAGGTTCTTCGCGATGTCGGCGACGCATCAGCACAACTACCAGCTCATGACGGCGCTGCCGATCGGCGCCGTACCCCCGCTCTTCGGCTACACCGGCGATCTCCCGGCGCCGACGCGGGACGCGCCGGCGCCGCAGCGGGTGCTGCTCTACGTGGGCGAGGCGAAGCTAGACAAGGGTTTTCACTTGGCGCCGGCCTTGATCGAGCGCCTGCAAGCCGCGCACGACAACCTCGAGGTCGTCATGCAGATCCACAATGCGGAGGCGCGGCGCGAACTTTCCGCGGCGGCGGCGCAAATCCGCGCGCGCCGGCACCCCGGGCTGCGGGTGATAGAGGGTTTCATCGACCACGAGACCTACATGTGCGAGATGGCAGCCGCCGACATCGTCGTGCTGAGCTACGATGCGGAGCGTTACGCCGCCAAGACCTCCGGCGTGTTGTGGGAGGCGGACTCCTTCGGCGCCGCGATCGTGGCGCCGGCCGGCGGCTGGCTGGAGCAAGAGATGCGGCTCAGCGGCGCGGTTCATGAAACCTTTGACCGGCGCGAGCCGACCGAGATCGCGGCCGCGATCTCGCGGCTGCTCGCGCGCACCGCCGGGGCCGCACGCCGTCCACCCCGCGACGCGCTACGCGACGCGGAGATGTTTCTCAACGCGGCGATCGTCGCGGACCGCCGGCGCGGCGGCTACGGCGCGCTGTTCGGCGACGGCGGCGCAGGCGCGGCGGATCGCCCCGTCCGCCTGTCCGAGCGTCTGCGCCTCGACGCAGCTGATCCGGCATTCGCCGACGGCTGGAGCGCGCCGTTCGAAACCGAGTATCGCCGGCCCGGACGCTGGATGAGCCGTCAGGCCGAGGTCGCGCTGAAGATCACCCGCGACACCCCCCGCACGCTCGTGATCCGCGGCGAGACGGAGGCGGTGCCGGGCCTCGCCGCTGCGCTGAGGGCCGTCGAGGCGGGCGGCGCAGCGCCGCTGGAGACGACGGCGCGGGTCAGCAACCCCCGCGACTTTCATGTCCGCATCGCGCTGCCCGCCGCGACCTGCGAGGCCCCGACGCGGCTGCGTCTCTCGATCCCGGAGGACGCCGTCGCCAGCCTCGGCGGCGATGCGGCCGACAAGCTCCTGCTCGTCACCGACATCGAGGCGGACTGAACCTTGACGTCCATCCTCCACATCACCGCTTCGACCGGCGGCGGCGCCGGACGCGCCGTCGCCCGGCTGCATCAAGGGCTCGTGGCGCTTGGCTGCGAGAGCCGCGTGCTGTGCGTCAACGATCCCGCCGGGCTGCCGGGGGCGGTCCTTGTCGAGGGCAGGCCCGGCGGCGGCGGCGCGGAGCGGTGGCTCGCGCTGTCCAAGACCGTCGCCGGGCCGGGTGGTAGAACCTCGATCTCCAACACCCTCTTCAGTCTCGGCTATCCGGGTCACGATCTCGCGGCGCTCGACATCGTGCGACGCGCAGACGTCATTCACCTGCACTGGACGCCGCGCATCCTGTCGATCCGCGGCGTCGAGGATATTCTGCGCCTACGCAAGCCGACATTCTGGACGCTGCACGACCTGTGGCCCGTCACGGCGGGGCAGCACTACCCAGCGAGCGACCACGCCGCGCTGCTGAGCGGCGCCGAGACGCCGCATCTGCGCGAGGGCTTCGACCTCACGGCGTTGCTGCTTGAGGACAAGCGGCGCAGCTTCGACCACGACAACCTGACCGTCGTGACCCTCGGCGAAACCTGCGCCGCGCGCTGCCGGGCCGGCTCGATCTTCGCGGGCCGCCGGATTGAGACGGCGTTCAACGGCGTGGACACCGCGCGCTTCGCGCCGCAGCACCCGGCGCAGCGCAGCGCGACCCGACGCATGCTGGGCATCGAGGACGACTGCGTCGTTGCGCTGCTGATGTCGCAGGACGTGCGTGAGAAGCGCAAGGGTTTCGGCCATGTGGCGCAGGCGCTGGCCGGCGCGGACGGTTTCGCGACACTGGCGCGGCTGCGCGACGCCGAACGGCTGATCGTGATGACGATCGGCGCCCGAGGCTCGGCGGCCGCCTTCCCGGGATTCCGCACGCTGGCGCTCGATCCCATCACCGACGATGCGCGCCTTGCCGCGACGATCGGACTGGCCGACGTAATGATCGCGCCTGCTGTCGAGGAGACGTTCAGCCTCGTCGTTCTCGAGGGCTGGGCATGCGGCGTGCCGGCGATCGCGCCGCGCAACGGCGGGATCACAGATGCGTGGCTGGAGACCGGCGTCAACGGCGTCCTCGCGGAGGGTCGTCCCGACGCCCGGGCGCTGGCGCTGGCGCTGGAGCGCTTCTGCGCCGACGACGTCGCGCGCGGCCAGATGCGGCGCGGCGCGCGGCGCACCGCCGAGGCGTTCTCGCTGGAGGCGGCCGCCGTGCGGATGCTGGAGATCTATGGGCTGGCGGCGCCGGCCGGGGAAACGTGCCCGATGGACGCCGATGCCGTCGCCGTCGCCGCCCGCCAGACGGTCGTCGCAAGGATCGATCCACGCCCCTCGCACTGGCTTGCCGATCGCATGGTGGAGCCTGCGATCCGCGCCCTGATCGCAGAGACCACGGACGGCGACAGGAGCGCGCGCCCGGCTGGCCCCGCCGCGCCCTCCGCGCCGGCGAAGCACCCCGCGCCGGTCAGGCAGGAATGGCCTGCGGCGTCGGCGCCCACGATGCAACGCCTGGAGATCGACCTGACGCCGCGGCTGAAGACGGTCGCCAGCGCGCAGCGGCTCGAAGACGGCGCCATCGCGCTGGCGGCCCGGGTCGCCGGGCACGCCATCTATGGCTGCCACCTCGACCTTGAGCCGGGTTTCTACCGGGTGACGGCCGATCTCACGCTGTTCCGGGCGGCGCCGCTCCTGCGCAAGGGGCGGCTGCGGCGCTGCGTCGTCGAGTGCGTGTACGATCGTGACGAGCGCCTCGCGCAAACCACGTTCGACGCGCCGCTGCTGGGGTCGCGCCGGAAACGGGTGGATCTGTTTTTCGAGATCGATGCGCCCCGCGCCGCAGGCAACGGTGGCTTCGAGTTTCGCCTGTGGAGCGACAGCGGCGTCAAGGCGCGACTTGAGCATGTAGCCCTGACCGGCCATAGCATCCACGGCGGCCCTGGCGGAGCCGGCGCCGCGCCCGGGATGGAGCCGTCATGAAGATCAAACCCGCTCAGCGCCTTCATCCAGATCTGTTTCGCGACAACCTTTCGCCCGAAGCCGCCCGCCGCCTTTTCGAAACCTTTGTGAAGACCGTTCATATTGAGCTGTTCTCATACTGCAATAGACGCTGCTCATATTGTCCCGTTTCTCTTGTTGACAGAATTTCTTCAAATAATCACATGGATGATGCTGTTTTTGAGCAAATAATTAAAGACTTGCGATTGATCGACTATCGCGGCCGCATCTCAATGAACCTCTACAACGAGCCGCTCGCGGACCCGATCCTGTTCACGCGCGCGGCCCAGATCCGGGCCGCGCTGCCCGGATGCTTTCTGTATTTCAACTCCAACGGCGATTACTTCGATCGTGACACGATCGACCGACTGCGCGAGGCGGGCGTCAACGAAGTGACCGTGACGATCCATCCCGGCGCTACTCAGAAGTTCGACGATCTCTACGTTCTGACGCGATTTTCCGAGTTCTCCCAGCGCATCGGCCGCAAGCTGACGTTCACGGCGGCGCGCAATCGCGCCTACTACAAGGCCGATGTCGATAGCAGGGACGTGACGATCCGCGTTATGGCGATCAACTACGCCGATTTTGGCGTCAACCGCGGCGAGACCGTCGTCGCCGGGGCTTCCGCCACGCGCACCTCGCCCTGCTTTCGCCCCTTCGACGACTTCACCGTCTATCACGACGGATCGGTGCTTCCGTGCTGCCAGTTCTTCCCCGATATCGAGAAGCACCGAAGCTTCATCAGCGGCACGATACGCGCGGGCGAGCCGATCTTCGATCTCTTTGGGCGGCGAATCATGGCTTCCTTCCGGCGCGACCTGTTTTGTCACGGCGAGAAGCAGTCACCCTGCTCATCCTGCGGCGAAGGCTACTTCACCGAGAGCGCCGCGCAGATTGAGGGTCGCGAGGCGGTCTACGCCCTGCTGGCGGCTGGCGCGGCGGTGACCGTCGGCTCGTTCTCCGGCGCCGACGTGTCGTGGAGGACCGAGGACGACGCCCCCTAACCACCCCCCGGCTTGCCACGCCCGTGCCATGCCGCCATTAGGACCCATCCTCCGCCGCCCCCTTCGGAAGTCTCCTGCATGCGCATTCTCATCGACGGCATGAATCTCGCGCTGGAGCAGGGCACCGGCGTCGCGACCTATTCGCGCAACCTCAGCGTCTGCGTGAAGATGCTCGGCCACCGTCTCGTGGCGCTCTACGGCAAGCAGGCTCCGGAGCGGGGCGACGCGGTGCTGCGCGAGGCGATGTTCGCCGACGCGCCGCCCGTGAAGTTCGACATCGTCCGCGAGACGCGGGCGCTGGCGCGGGTCGTGCGCACGGCGCGCCCCGCCGTCGTGCCCGACACCGGCCTCGTCATCCGCGACAGCCACCAGCAGCGGCCGGACTGCGACGTGGTCCTCAACTGGCGCGACCTGTTCCGCACCGCCCAGCACCGCTTCAGCCTGACGGGCGGGTTCCTCGAAGTGGTCTCGCCGGAGCCAGTGGACATCGCCCACTGGACCTACCCGATCCCGATCCGCCTGCGCGGGGCGAAGAACATCTACACCTTCCACGACCTCGTGCCGCTAAAGCTGCCCTACGCCACGCTCGACCGGAAGGAGCGCTACTACAGATTGCTCACGAAGATCGTGCGCGACGCCGACCACGTCGTCACGGTCTCGGAATGCAGCCGCGACGACATCCTCAACATGCTGCCGGTCGCTCCAGAAAAAGTGACCAACACCTACCAGAGCGTCACGATCCCCGAGAAGCTGCTGTCCAAGAGCCGCGAGGACGTGGACATCGAGCTCGCCCACGCCTTCCACGCGCCGCTCGGCGAGGCCGCTAACAAGGCGCCTGGCAACGTCGACACGCTGACCCGCGAGGGCTTCTACCTCTATGTCGGCGCGATCGAACCCAAGAAGAACCTCCGCCGCGTGATCGAGGCCTATCTCGCCTCCGGCGTGCCTGAGCCGCTGGTGGTGGTTGGTCGGCAGGCGTGGCAGTTCAAGGACGTGGTGAACATGATGGCGCGGTCGCCGCGCATCATCTACCTCGACTACCTGCCCTTCTCTCAGATGATCACGCTGATGCGCTCGGCGCGCGCGCTGGTCTTCGCCTCGCTCTATGAGGGGTTTGGCCTGCCGGTGCTGGAGGCGTTCCTGTGCGGCACGCCGGTGGTCACCGCCTCGATCAGCTCCACCGCGGAGATAGCCAGAGACGCCGCACTGCTGGTGGACCCCACCGACACAGCCGCGATCCGCGACGCGTTCCGCCGGCTCAGCGCGCCCGACAGCGAGCCGCTGCGCCGCGACCTCGCCGCTAAGGGCCTCGCGCGGGCGGAGGCGTTCAGCGAGGCACGCGTCGCCGAGGCGATCGACGCGTGCTATACGCGCGTCATGGCGACCTGAGGCGACGTTGCCTTGAGCATCGACGCCATGCTGAAGACGCTCCGCGTCGAAGACGGACTCCAGCGCAGACGAGAGCGCACCTCGACGCCTTCTTTTGGAACCGGGCGGTGCGGAGCGAGCGAGCGCTGATCGCGATGCTGACCGCACTGGGCTTTTGCTGCGTGAATCTCGGCGAGCTCGGCTTCCGCGCACACTTCGACCTTCTCGCCAGCGCCAGGGTCATCGTCGGCCAGTTCGGCGG
>CAYGUQ010000245.1:0-6697 GCA_964352995.1 uncultured Rhodobacterales bacterium | reverse complement strand
GCTCCACAACTGCATGCTGCCGCACGGGCCGGACAACGACGCCTTCATGAAGGCGAGCCTCGCCGAACTGAAGCCCGAGAAGCTGGACGAGACCATGTCGTTCATGTTCGAGACGCGCTTCCCGCAGCGGCTGACCGCTTTCGCCGCGACGGCCGCGCCGCTGCAGGACGACTATGTCGAGTGCTGGGCCTCCCTGCGCAAACGGTTCACCGGCAAGCCCGAAGGCGACTGGTCGTGAGCGACGGCCTGCGGCGCAGTTGGGTGGAGGGCGCCAACGATCCAGGCGGCGCCTTCCCGCTCAACAACCTGCCTTGCGGCGTGTTCTCCAAGCCCGGCGCCGCCCCCCGCTGCGGCGTGGCCATCGGCGACCGGGCGCTCGACGTCGCGGCGCTGGAGGCGGCGGGGCTGCTCGACCTCGGAACGGGGCCGCTCTTCGCGCGCCCCGCCTGGAACGACCTGATGGCGGCCGGACAGCCGGCGTGGGACGCCCTGCGCGCGCGCCTGACCGCCCTGCTGGCCGAGGACGGCGCCCACGGACCGACCGAGCGCGCGGCCGTCGCGCCGCATCTCGTCGCGCTGGCTGAGGCGACGCTCCACCTGCCCTTCGAGGTGGCCGAGTTCACCGACTTCTACGCCGGCCGACGGCACGCCGAGAACGTCGGCGCGATGTTCCGCGGGCCGGAGAACGCCCTGCCGCCGAACTGGCTGCACATCCCCATCGGCTACAACGGCCGCGCCTCGACGGTGGTGGTCTCGGGAACCCCGATCCGCCGGCCGCTCGGCCAGACCAAGGCCCCAGAAGCCGACGCCCCGTCCTTCGGGCCGAGCCGCCGGCTCGACATCGAGCTGGAGCTGGGCGCGGTCGTCGGCCAGCCGTCGACCATGGGCGCGCCGGTCACGGTGGCGGAGGCCGACGCGATGATCTTCGGCTACGTTCTGCTGAACGACTGGTCGGCGCGCGACGTCCAGGCGTGGGAGTACCAGCCGCTCGGGCCGTTCCAGTCGAAGGCGTTCGCGACGACGATCAGCCCCTGGATCGTCACCCGCGCGGCGCTGGCGCCGTTCCGCGCGCCGACGCCCGCGCGGGACAAGCCGCTGCTGCCCTATCTGCGCGAGCCGGGGCCGCTCGGCTACGACATCGCGCTCAGCGTCGAGATGCGCCCCGCAGGCCGCGACCGCGCGACGACGATCAGCCGAACCAACGCCCGCGAACTCTACTACGCCGCCGCCCAGCAGCTCGCGCATCACGCCAGCAGCGGCTGCGCGATGCGGGTCGGCGACCTGCTCGGCTCAGGCACGATTTCCGGCCCCGACAAGTCCGCCTACGGCTCCTTGCTGGAGATGACATGGGGCGGAAAGGAGCCGCTGACGCTCGACACCGGCGAGACGCGGACCTTCATCGAGGACGGCGACACGCTGACCCTCCACGGCCATGCCCAGGGCGAGGGCTTCCGCATCGGCTTCGGCCCCTGCGCGGGAACCATCGCCCCCGCGCCCGACCATCCCCGAAAGGACTGACCGATGACCAAGGCGTTCGCGTCGCAGGGCGACCTGACCGACAAGACGATCAGCTTCACCGAGGTCGGCCGCGACCTGTGGGCCTTCACCGCCGAGGGCGACCCCAACACCGGCGTCGTCATCGGCGACGAGGGCGTGATGGTGATCGACGCGCAGGCGACGCCGCGCCTCGCGGCGCAGGTGGTCGAGAAGATCCGCGGCGTCACCGACAAGCCTATCACGCATTTGGTGCTGACCCACTATCACGCGGTGCGCGTGCTGGGCGCCTCGGCCTACGGCGCGCGCGACGTGGTGATGGGCGCCAAGGCCCGCGCCATGGTGGCCGAGCGCGGCGCCGAGGACTGGGAGAGCGAGTTCCGCCGCTTTCCGCGCCTGTTTCAGGGTCACGAGAGCATCCCCGGCCTGACCTGGCCCACGCTGACCTTCGACCGGTCGATGACCGTCTTCCTCGGCAAGCGCCGGGTGGAGCTGAAGCACCTCGGCCGCGCGCACACGGCGGGCGACATCGTCGCCCATGTGCCGGACGCGGGCGTGATGTTCACCGGCGACATCGTGGAGCATCGCTCGGCCTGCTACTGCGGCGACGCGCATCTGCAGGACTGGCCGGCCACGCTGGAGGCGATCCGGGCCCATGACGTCGACGCCGTCGCGCCCGGCCGCGGCGACGCGCTGGTCGGTCGCGCGATGGTCGGCGCCGCGCTCGACAGCACCGCCGCCTTCGTGCGCGAGACCTATCGCTCGGTCGCGCGCGTCGCGCAGGGCGGCGGCTCGCTGAAGGAGGCGATGGCCGCCTGTCGCGCCGCCTGCGACCCGCATTTCGGCGACTACGCCATCTACGAGCACTGCCTGCCGTTCAACGTCGGCCGCGCCTACGACGAGGCGCTCGGTATCGACACGCCCCGCATCTGGACCGCCGAGCGCGACGCCGCGGTCTGGGCGGAGCTGCAGGGCTGACGGCGCCGCCGGCCGCGGAACAGGGAGGAGACCGACGATGCCAGCCTACGCCTATCCCCGCTTCGGCTTCGCCCGACCGCCGGAACTGGACGGCGGCGGAACCGACGCGCCCGTCGCCATCGTCGGCGCCGGCCCGGTCGGGCTGGCGCTGGCCGTCGATCTCGCCACGCGCGGGGTCGCCTGCGTGGTGCTGGACGACGACGACGCCGTGTCGGTCGGCAGCCGCGCGATCTGCTGGGCCAAGCGGACGCTGGAGATATTCGACCGCCTCGGCGTGGCCGACCGGATGCTGGCCAAGGGCGTGACGTGGCGGGTCGGCCGGCTGTTCCATGGCGCCGACGAGGTCTGCGCCTTCGACCTGCTGCCGGAAGCCGGCCACAAGCACCCCGCCTTCATCAACCTGCAGCAATACTACGTCGAGCAGTATCTGGTCGAACGCGCGCGCGACTTCCCCGACCTGATCGACCTGCGGTTCAGGAACGCGGTCGCGGCGCATGAGGATCTCGGCGACCGCGTGCGCCTCAGCGTCGCGACGCCCGAAGGCCCCTACGCGCTCGACGCGCGATGGCTGGTCGCCTGCGACGGCGCCAACTCGCCCACGCGGCGGCGCATGGGGCTGGCGTGGGAAGGCCGGACCTTCGAGGAGCGCTTCCTGATCGCCGACGTCGAGATGCCCGACAGCCCGTTCGGCGAGCATGACGCGGCCGAGCGCTGGTTCTGGTTCGACCCGCCCTTCCACGCCGGCAAGTCTGCGCTGCTGCACCGCCAGCCCGACGACATCTACCGCATCGACCTGCAGCTCGACGCCGACTGCGACGCCCGCGCCGAGGCGACCGAGGAGAAGGTCGTCCCGCGCATCCGCGCCATGGTGGGCGAGCGCCCGTTCCGCCTCGACTGGATGAGCGTCTATCGCTTCCGCTGCGTGAAGCTGGAGAAGTTCGTCCACGGCCGGGTGATCTTCTGCGGCGACAGCGCCCATGTCGTCTCGCCGTTCGGCGCGCGCGGCGGCAATGGCGGCGTGCACGACGCCGACAACCTGGGCTGGAAGCTCGCGGCCGTGCTGGCCGGCGACGCGCCGGAGGCGCTGATCGACAGCTACCACGACGAGCGGTCGCACGGCTCGGCCGAGAACATCCTGAACTCGACGCGCGCCACCAACTTCATGACCCCGAAATCGCCGGTCGAGGCGCTGTTCCGCGCCGAGGCGCTGCGGCTTGCGCATGACCAGCCCTTCGCGCGGCGGCTGATAAACTCGGGCCGCCTGTCGACGCCCTGTTCGCTGGAGGGCTTTCCGCTCCAGACGCCGGGGACGGCGCCGATTGCGCCCGGGCGGGCCGCCGTGGATGCGCCGCTCGACGGCGGCGTCTGGCTGCTGGCGCTTGTGCAGGGGGCCTTCACGCTGGTCGGCTTCGGGGCCGTCGCGCTGCCCGAGGTCGCCGGCCTGCGTCGGGTGGGCGTGGCGCAATCCGGTCCGCACCCCTGCCACGGCGACGCCCTCGGGCTCGCCCGCGCCCGCTATGGCGAGGGGCTGGCCTATCTGTTCCGCCCCGACGGCCATGTCGCGGCCGTCTTCGCCGAGCCGACCGCCGCCGCCGTCGCCGCCGCGATGCGCCGCGCGCTGGGCCATGCGCCGTTGAGGGAGGCCGCCTGATGCGCGCCTCGGATCGCGCCGCTGAGAGCGTCTCCGACCGTCTGGCCGACCCGGACGCCTTCTACGAGGCGTTGATGCGCGCCCATGAGGGGCTGTCCGACGCCGAGAGCCATGCGCTGAACGCGCGGCTGGTGCTGCTGATGGCGGCCGAGATCGGCGACGCCGCGCGGCTTGGCGCGCTGCTGGCCATCGGGCGCGCCCATGCCGGCTGAGATCGTGCTGCACGACTACTGGCGCAGCACCGCGAGCTGGCGGGTGCGCATCGCCCTGCGTCTGGCGGGCCTGCGCTTCCGAACGGTCGCGGTGGACCTCGCCGCCGGCGCCCAGACCGCGCCGGCGCATCGGGCGCTGCATCCGCAGGGGCTGGTCCCGGCACTGGAGATCGACGGACTGCGCCTGACCCAGTCTCTCGCCATCCTCGACTACCTTGAGGACGCCGGCCGGCTGCGCCTGACGCCCGCCGACCCTGCGGCGCGGGCGCGGGTGCGGGCCGTGAGCCTCGCCGTCTGCGCCGACATCCACCCCGTCGCCAATCTGCGGGTGCTCGATCGCGTCGCCGCGCTGGCGGGCGAGGACGGGCGCGCGGCGTGGGCCGCGGCGATCATCCGCGACGGGTTGGTCGCGGTCGAGGCGCTGCTGGCGCAGGCGCCGCCCGCGCGCCATGCCTGCGGCGATGCGATTAGCCAGGCCGATCTCTGCATCGTCCCGCAACTCTACAACGCCGCCCGATGGGGCGCGGAGACCCGCGACCTGCCGCGTCTGGAGGCTGCGGCGGCCGCCGTCGCCGACCACCCCGCCTTCCGCGCCGCCCACCCCGACGCGGTGCGCGCGGAGGCGGCCTGACCGTTCCGCCCAGCAACGAGACCTCAACCAGAAACGCCGGAGGAGACCCCATGACGAACCGGACCATCGCCGCAGCCCTCGCGCTTTCGCTGACGCTGACGCTGCCGCTTCCCGCCCTCGCGGCGGACGTCGAGCTCGTGCTGTCGAGCTGGCTTCCGCCGCGCCACCCCATCGTCGTCAACGCGATCAGGCCCTGGGCCGAGGAGGTCGAGGCCGCGACCGACGGCCGCGTGACGGTGCGCGTGCTCGGAAAGCCGCTCGGCAGCCCGCCGTCGCACTTCGACATGGCGCGCGACGGCGTGGCCGACATCACCTACGGCCTGCACAGCTTCAGCCAGGACGACCGGTTCGGCGCCTCGCAGATCGGCCAGTTCTCGTTCATCGGCGACGACGCCGTCGCCGCGTCCGAGGCGTTCTGGACGGTCTACACCGAGGACCTCGACGCCGAGCGGGAGCATGCCGGAACCAAGCTGCTGGGCCTCTTCGTCCATGGGCCCGGCCTCATCCACAACAACGTCCGGCGCATCGAGACGCCGGGCGACTTCGCCGGCCTCAAGATCCGCGTCCCCGGCGGCTACATCGCCGAGCTGACGACGGCGCTGGGGGCGGACGCGCTCTTCATGTCCTCGCCCGAAGTCTACGAGAAGCTGTCGCGCGGCGTGATCGACGGGGTCGCCTTCACCTATGAGGCGCTGACGGCGTTCAACCTGACGGAGTACGTGAAGTACTCGATGACCGTGCCGGGCGGGGTCTACAACACGACATGGTTCCTCGTCGCCAACGAGGGCAAGTGGGCGGAGATCTCGCCCGAGGACCAGGCCGCCATCGAGGCGATCTCCGGCGCCGCCTTCGCGCGGCGCGTCGGCGAGGCGTGGAACGCCGCCGACGTCGCCGCGGTCGACAAGATCGAGGCTGCCGGCATCGTGGTGCATCAGGCGTCCGACGCGGTGCTCGCCGCGATCCGCGCTCAGGCCGCCGCGCTGGAGGCGCGCTGGGCGGCGGGCTTCGGCGACGGGCGCGACGCGGCCGCGGCGCTGACCCGGCTGCGGGGCATGACCGGCGTCTCGAACTGATGGCCGCGACGCTGGCGCGCGCGCTGGAGGCGGCGGCCGCGGCGCTCCTGATCGCGCTGATGGCGGTGACCGTGGTCGACGTGGTCGGCCGCTACATCCTGGGGGCGCCGCTCGTCGGCGCCTTCGAGCTGACCGAGCTGCTGCTCTGCGCGATGGTCTTCGCCGCGCTGCCGCTGGTCAGCCGCGCCGGCGGGCATGTCGAGGTGGACCTGCTGGTCGGCCAGCTTCCGCCCGCCGCGGCCCGCGGCCTGGGGATCGTCGCCGCGGCGATCTCGGCGGCGGCGCTGCTCTACTTCGCGTGGCGGCTCGCCGTGGTGGCCGGCGATCTGATCGGGACCGGCGCGCGCTCAAACGCGCTCGCGATCCCGTTCGCCCCCTTCGCCGGCTTCGGCGCGGTCGCCTGCATGCTGGCGGCGGCGTTCGGCGTGCTGCGCGAGCTGCGGCGATGACCGGGTCGCTCGTCGCGCTCGTCGTCCTGCTGGCGCTGATCTTCGCGCGCGTGCCCATCGCCTTCGCCATGGCGCTGGTCGGCGCGGTCGGCTTCGCCGCCATGCGGGGCTGGGAGGCCGCCGGGGCCGCTGACCAGCGGCAGCGCGGCGAACACCATCGCCCAGAGCAGCAGCTCGGTCACCTCGACCGCGCCGACGAGCCGCGCCCC
>CAYGUQ010000244.1:0-6702 GCA_964352995.1 uncultured Rhodobacterales bacterium | reverse complement strand
CCGCCGGAGAGGGCGTGGGGATGCTGGCCGAGCCGCCGCTCGGGGGCCGCGATGCGGACCTTCGCCAGCAGCGCCGCCGCCTCGGCGCGGGCGGCGCGCCGCGCCATGCCGCGATGCAGGATCAGCGTCTCGGAGAGCTGGTCGCCGATGGTGAGCACCGGGTTCAGCGAGGTCATCGGCTCCTGGAAGATCATAGCGATCTCGGCGCCGCGCACCCGGCGCATCGCCGCTTCCGGCAGCGCCGCGAGATCGACCGGCGCGCGGTCGCCGGACGCGCCGCCGCGCCACGCGATGCGGCCGCCGGCCAGCCGGCCGCCCTCGCGCTCGATGAGCCGCATCACCGCGAGCGCCGTCGCCGACTTTCCCGAGCCCGACTCGCCCACCACCGCCACCACCTCGTCGGGGCGGACGTCGAAGGAGAGGCCGCGCACCACCTCCGCCGCGCCGAAGGCGACGCGCAGGTCGGCGACCTCGAGCAGCGGCGCCGTCATGCGCCCGGCGCCGGACGCAGCCCCGCGACGGTCTCGAAGGGCGCGAGCGGCGGGGTCCAGCGGCTGGCGGCCGGGCTGAGCGCGACCTCGATCCGGTCGAGCCCCTCGACACGCCAGCGCGCCGACCCCTCGCCCAGCTCCAGGAGGCCCATGGCGCCGGCCGGCTCGCCCTCGGTGGTGAAGCTCTCGGTCAGCGACTGCTGGGTGAGGTGCGTGACGCCGCCCACCGTGGTCACGGTGTTCCAGTGCACATGGCCGGCGAGGCAGACGACCGGGACGCGGGCCTGCGCCAGCGCGGCGCGGGCGCGGGCCGCTTCGGGATAGGTCGAGACGTCCGGATTGCGCTCGAAATAGTAGTTGCCGGTCTGACCATGGCCCGAGACCGGCACGTGGCTGACGACCAGCAGCGGCCGGTCGGCCGCCTGCGCGACGCGCGACAGCCAGATGAGATCGGGCTCCGGCAGCGCGAAGCCGCGGCGCCGCGCGCCGTCGGGCTGGAGCCGCGGGCGGATCGCGGGGTCGGCGCGCCACAGCGCGACGCGCCATCCGCCGATGTCGA
The DNA here is from genome assembly GCA_964352995.1 of uncultured Rhodobacterales bacterium. Taxonomy (GTDB): domain Bacteria; phylum Pseudomonadota; class Alphaproteobacteria; order Rhodobacterales; family Rhodobacteraceae; genus Rubrimonas. The sequence continues at coordinate 5,652 of CAYGUQ010000244.1, read as the reverse complement.
CGGTCTGCGAACCGGCGGCGCGGCCGAGGATCTCGTCGTTGCGCGCCGCGCTCAGGTGATCGCGGTCATGGTTGCCGTCGACGTGCCAGCGCGGCGCGGCGATGGGGGCGAAGGCCTCGGCGGCCTCGCGCGCCAGCCGGTCGTCGGTCTCGGCGTCGAGGTCGGAGATGCGGTCGCCGAGGTCGATCACCGCGTCGGGACCGGCGTCGTTGGCGAAGCGCGCGAACTCCGCCATCAGCGCGAGCGCGCGGTCGCCGCGCTTGGTGGCCGAGGGCGCGCCGTGGTGGATGTCGGCGACGATGGCGAGGCGGACGCTCATGGGGCTCGGCTCCGAGGAAGAGCCGGGGGCGCTGGCGGCGCCCCCGGCGAACGGCGTCAGTTGGCGGCGAGCGAGACGCTGCCGGCGCGGAAGTCGAGCACGTAGGGGATGTGGCCGGGCAGCGGCGCCCAGTCGATCGCCTGCGTCATCGCCCAGGCTTCGTAGGGCTGGTAGAGCGGCAGCACGGGCGGGTTCTCGGCGATGCGCCCCATCAGCTCGGCGTAGGCCTCGCGGCGCGCCTCGACGTCGGCGGAGAAGCGGAACCGCTCCCACGCCTCGGCGTACTCGGCGTCGGTGTTGAAGCGGCCCTCGGACTCCGACGGCCCGCCCGGCGCCCACATCACGCCGAAGGAGCCGAACGGGTCGGCGAAGTACATCGGGTTCGACCAGTTGCGGACCATCATCTCGGGGTCGTTGCCGGTCCACTTGTCGTCGACGTCGATCCGGCTTTTCACGCCGATCTCCGCCCACATCTCCTGGATCGCCTGAGCGGCCAGCAGGCCGTTGGTGTAGTAGACGGCGGAGGTGTCGAAGGTGATCTCGAAACCGTCGTATCCGGCCTCGTCGAGCAGACGCTTCGCCTCCTCCGGGTCGTAGCGGAAGGTCACGAGCTCGGGCATGTAGAGCGCGCCGAACTCCTTCATGGTGTGGGTCGAGGGCACGACGGCCTTGCCGAGCCACAGCGCCTCGTTGAGCGTGTCGCGGTCCACCGCCAGCGACAGCGCCCGGCGGATGCGCGGATCCTGCAGCTTCGGGTGGTTCATGTTCATGATCATGACGTGGAAGAGCGGCGTCACCGAACCGGCCGCCTTCAGCGCCGGGTCGCTCTCGATCAGCGCGAGCTGGTCGGGCGCGATGTTGGTCACGAGGTCGGCCGCGCCGGACTTCAGCGCCGTGATGCGCGAGGCGGTCTCGGGGATGCGGATGACCGTGGCGCGCTCCAGCGGCGCCGGCTCGCCCCAGAAGCCGTCATGGCGCTCCCACACCACGCGCTCGCCGGGGATGAACTCGGCGACGGCGTAGGGGCCGGTGCCGACCGGAGCCAGCCCGAACGCCTCGTAGTCGGAGACCTCGTCGACCTCGGGATGGCCGGTGAGGCCCATCAGATAGGCCTTGGGCACGATCATGACCTGCTGCATCGAGAGCAGCGTCTCGAACAGCGGCTCGGGCCGGGCGGTGTAGACGCGCACCTTGCCGTCGGCGGTCGCCTCGGCGCGGGTGAAGTTGTCGAGACGGTCGCGCTTGCGCACGCCATAGGGCGGATAGCTCGGCGAGAACATGCGGTTGAGCGAGAACTCGACGTCCCCGGCGGTCATCGGGTCGCCGTTCTGGAAGGTCACGCCCTCGCGCAGGGTGAACTCGATCATCTGCGGGCTGACGACTTTCCACGACGTCGCGAGACCGGGGACGAAGGCGCCGTCGGCGCGCGTGTGGTCCTTGCCGATCAGCGTGTCGAAGGTGTTGTAGTAGAACTGGGAGCCGACATTGGAGTGGTCGCGGCCGGGGTCGAGATAGCTCGACACGTTGGCGGCGCCGACGGTGAGCTCCTGCGCGGCGGCGACGCCGGCGAGAGCCGTCGCGCCGAGCAGCGCGGCGAAGAGGCGGATGGTCATCTGACAAGTCTCCTCTGGTTGCGTTTCAGGTCGCGTCGCGCCGGAAGGCCCCGGCGGGCCGCCCGTCATCGGCCCCTCAGCCTCACGTCGGCGCCGTCGCGGAGCGCGTCTCCCACGAGCTGCACGGTCAGCGTCGTCACGAGGATGAGGAGCGCCGGCGCGGCCACGACCCAGGGCGCGCCGGGCATGTAGTCGCGCCCCTGCCCCACCATCGCGCCGAGCGTCGCCGTCGGCGGGCGGACGCCGAGGCCGAGGAAGGAGAGCGTGCTCTCCAGCAGGACGATGTTGGAGAAGGCCAGCGTGAAGGCGACCACGAGCGGCGAGACGAGATTGGGCAGCATGTGCCGCGTCGCGATGCGCAGGGGCGAGGCGCCGGCGGCGCGGGCGGCCTCGACGAACGGCGTCTCGCGCAGCTTCAGCGCCTCGCCGCGCACGATGCGGGCGTACTGCTCCCAGTAGGCGACGCCGAGCACGAGCACGAGCACCTGCAGGTCGCCGCCGAAGATCGCGACCACCAGCAGCGCGATGAGCGTGAAAGGCACGGCGATCTGGATGTCCACCAGCGCCATCACGACGTTGTCGACAAGCCCGCCGGCGAGCCCCGAGACGAGCCCGAGCGTCCCGCCCAGCGCGCAGCCGAAGAGCGCGCCGGCCAGCGCCAGCCCAAGGGTCAGCCGCAGGGCGTGAAGGCAGCGCGAGAGGATGTCCCGCCCCAGTTCGTCGGTGCCGAGCAGGTGCTCGGGCTTCGCGCGTTCGAAACCGACCGGCGGGCGCAGCCGCGACAGAAGGTTCTGGTCGACGGGGTCGAAGGGCGCAATCAGCGGCGCCGAGACGGCGAGGACCACGAGCCCCGCCAGCACGACGAGGGCGACGCGCGCGAGCGGGTCGAGCCGCCGCCAGCCGCCGCGCAGCCCGGGGGCGCCGGGATCGGGGGCGCCGGGATCGGGCGGCGCCTGCGCGCGCCGGGTCTCGATCGCCACGTCGGCCATCCCGCCCTTCCCCCTTCAGCTTCGCGAAAGGCGCACGCGGGGGTCGACCGCCGCGTAGGCGAGGTCGAGCAGCGCGTTGACGACCACGACGCCGCAGGCGACCGCCAGCACGCCGAACTGAAGCACCGGATAGTCGCGGCGGAGCGCGGCGGAGACGAGCAGGTCGCCGACGCCGCGCCACGAGAAGACCGACTCGATCACCACGCTGCCCGCCGCGACGAGGCCCGAGACCATCAGCCCCAGCACCGACAGCACCGTGACCAGCGTGTTGCGGAGCGCGTGCTTGAGGATCACCGTGCGCTCCGGCAGGCCCTTCGCGCGGGCGGTGCGCAGGTAGTCCTGCCCGAGCACGTCGAGCATGGCGTTGCGGGTGTAGCGCGTCAGGCTCGCGATGTAGAAGGCCGAGAGCGCCGCCACCGGCATGACGTAATGCGCCGGCGTCGCGTTGCCCGCGCTCGGCATCACCTGCAGCCAGAAGCTGAAGACGAGCAGCATCAGCGTCGCGAGCACGAAGTTCGGCGTGGCGTAGCCGAGGAAGGCGACCGTCATCACCGCGCCCGCCGAGGCGCTTCCCCGGTTCACCGCGGCGTAGATCCCGGCGGGGATCGCGACGGCCAGCGTCACCGCGAGCGCGCCGCCCAGCAGGCTGAGCGACGGCCCGACGCGCTCCAGAAAGATCGTCGTGACCGGGCGGCGCTCGATCAGCGACAGGCCGAACTCGCCGTCGAGAACGCCGCCCATGAAGCGCCAATACTGCGTCGACAGCGGCGCGTTCAGGCCGAAATAGGCGATCATCTCGTTGCGCGACGTCTGGTCCATGCCTTCGGGCGCGATGAAGTCGATGGCCTCGCCCGACATGCGCGTGGCGAAGAAGACGATGGTGGCGATCAGCCACAGCGTCAGCGCCATCTTGAGCAGCGTGCTGAACGCGTAGCCGGCCATCAGGCGGGCTCCGCCAGCAGCGCGGCCGGGCCCACAGCGGGGTCGACGCGATGGAAGGGCACGCCGAGCGCCGCGGCGGCGCGGCCGTCGGTCTCGGCGTTGTCGCCGACGAAGACCGCGTCCTGCGACGCGACGCCCGCCTTCAGCAGGGCGATGGCCGCAAGGTCTGGGGCCGGCTTGCCGAGCGAAGTCGCCGGCGTGTCCGGCCGCGCCGCCCTGATCGCCGCCAGCAGCGCGCCCGTCTCCGGCGCCGGGGCGCCGTCCGGCCCGGGATGGGCGCCGTCCTCGTTGGTCGCGACCAGCGCGGCGCCGCGGTGCAGGTGCCCCAGCAGCCGGGTCATCGCGGCGAGGTCTAGCGCAGGGTCGCGCGCCAGCACCACGACGTCGGGCGCGGGAGAGCGCAGGTCGAGCCCCAGCGTCTCGGCCAGCGCCGCGAGCGGCGCGGCGGCGAAGAGCGCCACGGCGCAGCCCGGGCGGTCCCTGGCGAGACGGCGCAGGGTCTCCACCCCGGCCAGCGCCATGCGCTCGGGAGCGGCGGCCACGCCCATCCGCGCAAGCCGCGCCGCCAGCGTCGCCTCGGTGTCGGTGGAGTTGTTGGAGACGATCCAGAGCCGCGCGCCCGCCGCCGCCGCGAAGGCCGCGGCGCCCGGCAGCGCCCTGTCGCCGCTGACGAGGCAGCCGTCGAGATCGGCCAGGATGGCGCGGCTGCGCGGAAACAGGACCTCTCCGCCCGCCGCCGCCCTGCGCCCTGCGCCCGTTCCGCTGTCCACCCGAGTCGCTCCCGCATCGTCTGCGGTCACGAAACTGAAGCCGGGCTTTGACAGCCGTGTAACGAACCCAAGCTAAGCTTTCGTCAACCACGATGAACGGTTGGGGGATCGTCGATGGCGCTGACCTCCGCGCGGCTCAGGGCGGTGAACGCCGTCGCCATGTCAGGGGCCTTCGCCGCGGCGGCGCGGCGGCTCGGGGTGTCGCAGCCGGCCGTGGCCCAGAACGTCCGCGACCTCGAAGCGGCCTACGACGTGCGGCTCTTCGAGCGCCGCGGCGGGCGGCTGGAGCCGACGCCGCTCTGCGTCGAGCTCTGCGCCCTCACCGAGCGGATCGAGCTGATGGAGGACGCCGCGCGCCGCCTGCTCGACCGCCAGTCGGCGCTGGAGGGCGGCGAGATCCGCATCGGCCTCGGCAACTCGATGCCGGGCATGGCGCTGATCGGCCAGTTCCAGCGCGCGCACCCTTCGGTGAACGTCTCGGTCGAACTCGGCAGCCATGAGCAGATCACGCGCGCGGTGCTGAACCGGCGCGTCGACGTGGGCGTGCTGCCCGACGTGCCCGGCGACGGCCGCTTCGTGCGCGAGACGCTGATCCGGCAGGAGGTCGTCGCGATCGCCCACCCCGACCACCCCGCCGCCGGCGCGGCGCGGCTCGACTGCGCGGACCTGCTGCGCCACCGGCTGATCTTCCGCAGCGAAGGCTCCTCGACGCAGCGCGTCGTGGACCGGGCGTTCCGCAAGGCCGGCTTCACGCCGCGCCCCGCCATCGTGCTCGACACCCGCGACGGCGTGTACGAGGCCGTCGCCAACGGCCTCGGCGTCGGCTTCATGTGGCGCTACGGCACCGGGCGGACGGATTTCATCCGCCGCGTGCCGGTCGCCGAGATGTCGCGGCAGTACGAGGAGATGGCGTTCCGCCTCGACGAGCCGCCGCGCCCGGTCGTGCGCGCCCTGATGGCCGAGACCGCAGGCTTCAGGGCCGCCCGCGCGCTGAGCGCCGAGGGCGGCGCGTCCTGAGC
>CAYGUQ010000243.1:0-6715 GCA_964352995.1 uncultured Rhodobacterales bacterium | reverse complement strand
CGCCGCCGCCCTCAGCCCTTGCGCGGGCTGCGGCGCGCGAAATCGTCCGCCATCTCGTCCATGGTGACGAAGCGCACGCCCTCGTGGCCGCGGATGTAGTCCACCAGCCGCTCCAGCATCATCAGCACCTGCGGCCGGCCCGACACGTCGGGGTGGATGGTCATCGGGAACACCGCGTAGTCCATCTCGCGATAGACCCAGTCGAACTGGTCGCGCCACATCTGCTCGATGTCGCGCGGGTTGACGAAGCCGTGGCTGTTGGGCGCCTTCTTGATGAACATCATCGGCGGCAGGTCGTCGAGATACCAGTTGGCAGGGATTTCGATGAGCCCCGTCTCGTGGCCGCGCTCCAGCGGCTTCATCCAGTCGTCGGGCTGCGCGGCGTAGTCGATCTTGGTCCAGCGGTCGCCGACGCGCACGTAGTAGGGCGTGAAGTCGTCGTGCATCAGCGAGTGGTCGTACTTGATGCCGCGCTCCAGCAGCAGCTCGTTGGTGACGGTGGAGAACTCCCACCACGGCGCGACATAGCCGGTAGGCCGGCGCCCCGAGAGCTTTTCTACGAGGTCGATGCACTTGTCGAGCACCGCCGTCTCCTGCGCCCGCGTCATGGCGATGGGGTTTTCGTGGGAGTAGCCGTGCACGCCGATCTCGTGGCCGGCGTCCGCCACCGCCTTCATCTGCTCGGGGAACGTCTCGATGGAATGGCCGGGGATGAACCAGGTGGTGCGCAGGTCGAGCCGCTTGAACATCTTCAGCAGGCGCGGCGAGCCCACCTCGCCGGAGAACATGCCGCGCGAGATGTCGTCGGGCGAGTCCTCCCCGCCATAGGAGCCGAGCCACCCCGCCACCGCGTCCACGTCCACGCCGAAGCCGCACAGGATTTCCTTGGCCATGCGCCGTCCCCTCTCGTTCGATGGCGCGGCGTCCTGCGCGCCTCCGCCGTCATGAACGCCGCGATCGGCGGTCGATGCAATGCTCCATCGCCAGGGCCGCCGCGCCGCCCGCTCACCAGAACGCGAAGAGCATGATCGCGGTCAGCGCGAGGATGACGAAGCCCTGAACGCTCGGCTTCCTCCACATCGGCAGGTCGTCCTCCGGCGCCATGCCGGGCTCGAAGGTCAGCCCGTCGGTCCTGGCGTGCTCGGGGCGGCCCTCGTTCAGCGCCACGGCGACGAAGACCAGAACGCTGAACGCCGTCATGACGCCCACGTTCACCGTGTAGTGCAGCGGCCACCAGCCGGCGTCGGTCGCGAGAAACAGCCCCAGACCGACGATGTGCCCAGAGACGAGCGTCCAGATCGCCGACTGTCGCCCGCCGCGATCCCAGAAGATGCCGAGCAGGAACACCGCGGCGACCGGCGGCACGAGGATCGAGAACGCCTGCTGCAGGTAGTTCCAGAGACCGCCGAAATTGGCGATCTGCGGGGCCCAGACCGCCGCGATCACCATCAGCGTCAGCGTCGTGATGCGTCCGAGAAAGCCGATGCGCTTCGGCTCTATCGGGGTCTCGGGCGCCTCCACGAAGTCCTTGATCACCAGCGTCGAAGCGGAGTTCAGCGTGCTGTCGATGGACGACATGATCGCCGCGACGAGCCCGGCGAGCACCAGTCCCGTCAGCCCCACCGGCAGCATCTCCTTCACCAGCGTCGGGAAGACCTCGTCGCCGTTCTCGATGTCGGGAAACAGGCCGATGGCCATGGCGCCGGGCAGCACCATGATGAACAGCGGCAGGAGCTTCAGCAGCCCGCCGAGGTTGGCGCCCCACTGCGCGTGACGCACCGAGCGCGCGCCGAGAATGCGCTGCGTGATGTACTGGTTCGTCGCCCAGTACCAGAAGCCGAGCACCGGCACGCCGACCAGCGTCCCCAGCCAGGGCAGGCTGTCGTCGTCGAGCGGGCGGATCAGCGAAAGATGGCCTTCGGGGATCGCCGCCTTCGCCTCCTCCCAGCTGTAGCCGAACTGCCCGAACACGATGATCGTGAGGATCGTCGAGCCGACGATGAGCACGACGGTCTGGATGACGTCGGTGTAGACCACCGCCGCCAGACCGCCCGCGGCGGTGTAGAGACCCGCCACCAGCGCCAGCGCGAAGCAGGTCTGCCACAGGACGAGGTCGGGGAAGAAGGTCTGAAGCACGACCGCGCCGGCATAGATGCCGCCCGCCGTGTCGACGACGATCGTCAGCAGGATCGTGATGGCCGAGAAATAGAGCCGAGCCCTGCGGTCGAAGCGAAGCTGGAGATATTCCGGGATCGTCGTGATCCGGGACTTAAGGAAAATCGGGATCACGAAGAACCCCATGAAGACAAGGACGACGCCCGCCATCCATTCGTAGTTGGAAACCGCGAGGCCGCTGGTGTACGCCGCGCCGGCAAGGCCGATCAGCGTGGTCGACGAGATGTTCGAAGCGAACAGCGAGCCGCCGATCTCGGGCCAGCGCAGCCGCCGCCCGGCGAGAAACAGATCGTCGCCGGTCTCGACGCCTCTTGCGACGAGCACGCCGATGGCGAGAACCGCCACGAAGTAGACGAGGATGACCGCAAGGTCGATCCAGCTGATTCCGGAACCGGCCAAAATACTTCCTCCCTTTCAATGACGCCGTCGCATCGCCTCGGGGCGGGCGGCGTCTTCTTGCGGCGTTCGGTGCGCCGCTTGTCGCGCCGGCGGTCCTGCGAGCCGACGCGCGGCCGGGCGGTCAGGACGGGGCCGGAACAGCGCCCGGCCAACCCGCCGCGGCAGGTCGGCGCAATGGCGCTCACGAAGAAAAACGCGGCCAGCCGCGGAGCGTTCCGACTGAACTCGACGCGCCGGCCGTGACCCGTCGTTTCAGCCGAAGATTGGGCCGCCGTGGAGCGTGCGCTTCCGACGGCCCGCCGCGCGGGTCGGAGATGCGAGCGAGGCCGCCGGAGGCGATGACTGCGCGTCAGGCGAAGAGACGGCTCATCGCGCGCTCCAAAGGGCGTGGAAGTGATGGGTGGGGCCGTGTCCGCCGCCGATGTCGAGTTCGTCCGCCGCGGCGATGGCGCCGGCGACATAGGCCTTCGCACTGGACGCGGCCTCGACCGGCGTGCGCCCCTTCGCCAGTTCCGCGGCGACCGCGGCGGAGAGCGTGCACCCGGTGCCATGGGTGTTGCGCGTGGCGTGGCGCGGGCCCTCGAACCAGATGATCCCGTCGCGCGCAGCCAGCGCGTCGGGGCTCTCCGGCCCCTCAAGGTGCCCGCCCTTGATGAGGACCGCCTGCGCGCCGAGATCGAGCAGCGCGCGCGCCTGCTCGGCCATCCCGGCGCGGTCGCGCGCGACCGGCGCGCCGAGCAGCGCGGCGGCCTCCGCGAGGTTCGGCGTCGCCACCGTCGCGAGCGGCAGCAAGCGCGTCGCGAGCACGGCCGCCGCGTCCCCGGCGAGCAGCCGCGCGCCGCCCTTGGCGACCATGACCGGGTCGAGCGTCACAGGTCCGCGATACCCCGAAAGCGCGTCGGCCACGGCGGCGGCGACATCGGCGTCGGCGACCATGCCGATCTTGACCGCGTCGACGCGGATGTCCTGAAGCACCGCCGCGATCTGGGCGGCCACGAAGTCGGGCGGCGCGACATGCACGCCGGAAACCCCCAGCGTGTTCTGCGCCGTCAGCGCCGTGATCGCCGCCATGCCGTAGACGCCGCGGGCCGAGAAGGTCTTGAGGTCGGCCTGGACGCCGGCGCCGCCCGAGGGGTCGGAGCCGGCTACGCTGAGCGCCGTCGCGATCATGCCGGCGCCCTCCCCGCCGCCACATCCCACGCCTTCGCCAAGTCGCGCGCCGCCGCCTCGGGGTCGGGCGCGGCGCAGACGGCGGACGACGCCGCAAGGCCGGCGCATCCGGCTTGAGCGACGGCGTGCGCGTGCCCCGCGTTCAGCCCGCCGATGGCGACGGCCGGCGCGCGGCTCGCCGCGACCAGCCGCGCGAGCCCGTCGAAGCCGACCGGCGGCCTGTGGTCGGGCTTGGTCGGCGTCGCGAACACCGGCCCTGCGCCGACATGGTCGATCAGCGCGGGGTCGGCTGCGCGGGCCGCCGCCTCGGTCTCGACCGACAGGCCCAGAAGCATCCCCGGCCCGATCAGCGCCCGGGCCTCGGCCGGCGCCATGTCGTCCTGCCCCACATGCAGCCCGTCCGCCCCGACCTCGGCGGCGAGCGCCGCGTCGTCGTTCACGATGAAGAGCGCGCCGGAGCCCGCCAGCGCCGCCTTCAGCGCGAAGGCCGAGGCGCGGCGGCGCGCGGCGTCCGCCTTGTCGCGCAGCTGGATCATCGTCGCGCCGCCGCGCGCGGCGGCCAGCGCCGTCTCGACCAGCCCGCGCCGGGCGCAGAGGCCGGGGTCGAGCACGACGTAGACCGAGAGGTTCGCGCCCCTGTTCCCTCCGCCCCGCATCATGCGCCTTCCCGCACGGCGGCGGCCAGCGCGTCTGCGTCGGCCGCTGGGTCGACGGCCGCCAGGGCGTCGAGAAAGAGCGGCGCGAAGCCGCCCGGCCCCGACGCCGCGCGACCCGCGCGGGCGCCGGCGAGCCCATAGCATGCGAGCGCCGCCGCGGTCGCCTCCAGCGCCGGCCTCCCCGTCGCGAGGAAGGCCGCGACGAGGGCGGAGAGCGCACAGCCCAGCGCCGTCACCCGCGTCATCATCGGGTCGCCGCCGGCGACGCGCAGGTCGCGGCGGCCGTCGGTCACGAAATCCTCGGGGCCGGTCACGGCGACGACGCCGCCGGTCGCGCGCGCCAGCCGGCGCGCCGCCTCCTCCGCCGCGGCGACGGCGTCCGCGGCGTCGGGTCCACGCCCTGCGCTTTCTCCGCCCGCCAGCGCCAGCACCTCCGAGGCGTTGCCGCGAATCGCGGTGGGCTTCAGCGCGAGCAGCCGCGCCGCGACCGCACGCCGCCACGGGCTTGCGTAGACCGCGACCGGATCGAGCACCCACGGCGCGTTCCGCGCCGCCGCCGCGCCGGCCGCCAAGGCCATCCCCTCGACCCAGAGCGGCGAGGGCGTGCCGATGTTGATCGACACGGCGGCGGCGATCTTGGCGAAGTCTCCGGCCTCCTCCACCGCGTGCACCATCGCCGGCGCCGCGCCGGCGGCGAGCAGCACGTTCGCGGTGGGCTCCATGGCCACGAAATTGGTCACGCAGTGCACGAGCGGGGCCGCCGCCCGCATCGCGCCCAGATGGTCCGCACAGTCGATCATCGCGCCTCGCTGCGCCGGAAAAGGCGGCGCGCGGCGCGCAGCGACTTGGGGGAGGATCATCCCGCAGGACCGGTGCGCCCGAGCGACTCCCTCCGCCGGCATTATCCGGTTCAGGTTCGAAGGGTGCGTCTCAGCCCGCGGATGCCCGCGAGCGCCCCTGTCTCTCGCCGGGGAACCGAACACGGGCGGCGTCGCGGTGCAAGGGGCGTCGACCCGGCGGGCGCCGAGGGGGCCGGCGGGGCCTTGCGCCGGGACGCGCCCCTGCTACCGTCGATCTCGCCTCGGGGCGCCCGCAAGGGCTGAGACGTCGCGCAAGCGGCGGACCCGCAGAACCTGACCCGGATCATGCCGGCGGAGGGAAGGCGACGCGGCCGCTCGGACGCCGCGCCCTTCTCCGACGCCGCAGCAGGAGGAGAAGCCGATGACGCGACCGATCATCCCGAGGGCCCTGTCTCGCGCCGCCGCGCCCGCCTGCGCCGCGCTGGCGCTCTCCGGCGCGGCGCAGGCGCAGGAGAGGCCGATCCTCACCGTCTACACCTACGACAGCTTCGTCACCGAGTACGGCCCCGGCCCCGCCGTGGAGCCCGCCTTCGAGGCGGTCTGCGGCTGCGACCTGAAGCTCGTGGCGGCCGGCGACGGCGCCGCCATCCTCGGCCGCCTCAAGCTGGAGGGCGCGCGCTCCGACGCCGACGTCGCGCTCGGCCTCGACGCGAACCTCATTCCCGCCGCCGCCGCGTCGGGCCTCTTCGCGCCGCACGGGCTGGCGCCGGCGGCGCTGGCGGAGGGCCGGCTCGCGCTGCCGGTGCGCTGGGCCGACCCGATCTTCCTGCCCTATGACTGGGGCTGGTTCGCCTTCGTCCACGACGAGACGCGCCTGCCCGACCCGCCGAAGAGCTTCGCCGCCCTGCTCGACGCGCCGGAGGACGTGACCCTCATCCTGCAGGACCCGCGAACCTCGACGCCCGGCCTCGGCCTCGCGCTCTGGGTGCATGCGCTCTACGGCGACGACGCCGCAGACGTCTGGGAGCGGCTGGCGCCCCGCGTCGTGACCGTGACCAAGGGGTGGTGGGAGGCGTATTCCGCCTTTCTCGACGGCGAGGCCGCGATGGCGCTGAGCTACACCACCTCCCCGGCCTACCATGTCGCGGTCGAGGGCGACGCCACGAAGCGCGCCGCGATCTTCGAGGAGGGCCACCCGATGCAGATCGAGGTCGCGGGACGGCTGGCGGCGAGCGACCAGCCCGAACTCGCCGAGCGCTTCCTCGCCTTCATGCTGGAGGAGGCGTTCCAGTCGGCGATACCCGAGACCAACTGGATGTATCCCGCCGTCACGCCTGAGAGCGGTCTTCCGGCGGCCTTCGAGGGGCTGCCCATGCCGCCCTCCACCCTCGGCACGCCGCAGGGGGCGAGCGACGCGGAGCGCGACGCGGCCGTCGCCGCCTGGCGCGAGGGGCTCAGCCGCTGAGCGGGCCGGCCGCCTGCGCCGCCGCCCCGTTGCGTCGGCCCGTCGCGCTC
>CAYGUQ010000242.1:0-6737 GCA_964352995.1 uncultured Rhodobacterales bacterium | reverse complement strand
GGCCGCGGCCGCGGTCGTCCCAGCCGCGACGCCGCGCATTGCGGACGGCGCGACCATCGTGGCGTTCGCGCCAGACTTCGGCGGCCAGTTCTTCGCGCTGTCGCTGGCGCCGGTCTCGGACGCGCCCGGCCTCGCGCCGTTCGACTTCCAGATCGACGGCGCGCTGTCCGACCCGGCCTTCGCGCCGGTGCTGACGGTTTCCGACGGCGCCGGCGGCGACCTCCTGTCGGGGGTGCTGAACTCCTACGCCGTCGGTCCCGACGGCGCGCTCTCGCTGCTCTTCGACGTGACCCGGGACGCCCTGTCGCTCTTCGGCCCGCAGGTTCTTGCGATATTCGACCTCGGCCTCGGCGCCGATCCGCTCGCGGCGGGCTTCTCGATTTCGGCGCCGGCCACCCTCGCGCCCGCCGTCGCCCCGGTGCCGACGCCCGCCGCGGCGCTCCTGCTGGCGAGCGGGCTCGCCACGCTGCTGCTGGCGCGGCGCAGGCGGTCCCCCGGCGCATCGGCGGCAGGCGCCTGAGCGGGGGCGCCCGCCGCGCGCCGGCGGGGGGCGCGCGGCGCGGCGTCATTCTTTCGCCGGGCATGCAGCGCGTTGCCGGGGTTGCGCGTATCTGATCGAGTGCAGCCGACCCCAGCGCGGACGACGCCTCCATGGACGCTCCCCAGATCACGATATCGGCGATCCTGATCGCGACCATGGCGCTGTTCCTCTGGGGCCGGTTCCGCCACGACGCGGTGGCGCTGGCCTCGCTCATGGCCTGCGTCGTCGCGGGGCTCGTGCCGGCCGCCGACGCCTTCGCGGGCTTCGGCCACCCCGCGGTGATCACGGTCGCCTGCGTGCTGGTGCTGAGCAGGGGGCTGCAGACCACCGGAGCGGTGGACTGGCTGGCGCGCGCCGTGCTGCCGCGAGAGGCCGGGCTGCTGACCGGCATGGCCGCCCTGATGGGGCTCGGCGCCGTGCTCTCGGGCTTCATGAACAATGTCGGGGCGATGGCGCTGCTGATGCCGGTCGCCGTGCAGGTCGCGGGCCGGCATGGCATGCCGGCGGGGCGGCTCCTGATGCCGCTCTCCTTCGGGACGATCCTCGGCGGCATGACCACGCTCGTCGGCACGCCGCCGAACCTCATCGTCTCCGGTTTTCGCGCCGATGCGGGCGGCGGCCATTTCGCGTTGTTCGACTTCTCGCCGGTCGGCGCCTCGGTCGCGCTGACCGGCGTTCTGTTCGTCTCGCTGGTCGGCTGGCGGCTCGTGCCCGCCCGCAAGTCCGCCGCGGGCCAGACCTTCGACACGGGCGCCTACCTCACCGAGGTGCGCGTCCCGCAGAAGAGCAGGGCCGTGGGGCTGACGCTGCGCGCCTTCGAGGCGGCCATGGAGGGCGGCGACGCGCAGGTCGTCGCCCTCGTCCGCAACGAGGTGCGGATGAACGCCCCCCATGGCGGCAGGACGCTCCGCGCCGGCGACGTCGTGGTCCTGGAGGCGGAAGTCGGCGGCCTCGCCGAGGCCCTGGCGGTGTTCGACATCAAGCTGGAGGCCGACAAGGCGAAGGGCGGGCCCGCTGGCGGCGGCCCCCGGACGGAGCCGGCGACCGAGAGCGCAGCCGGCTCGGACAGGAACGCCGCCGACGGAGACGACGGCGGAGCGGACGCCAGACCGCGCGACGAGGAGCTGGTGCTGCGAGAGCTCGCGGTCCTGCCGGGCTCGACGATCGTCGGTCGGTCGGCGAGCGACCTGCATCTGCGCACGCGCTACGGCCTCAACCTCCTCGCCGTGTCGCGCGCCGGCCGGCCGCCGCGGGCGCGGCTTCGCTCGCTGCGCATCAACTCCGGCGACCTTCTCCTGATGCAGGGGCCTGAGGAGGTGCTGGCGGACTTCATCTCCGAGACGGGCTGCGTGCCGCTTGGAGAGCGCGACCTGCGCATTCCGGACCGGCGCAAGGCCATGCTGGCCGGGGCGATCATGGTCGGCGCCGTCGGCGTCGTCGCGCTCGGCCTGCTGCCGGCCGCGCCGGCCTTCGCCCTTGGCGTCCTCGCCGCGGTGCTGCTACGCACCGTGCCGCCGAGGCAGGTCTACGACGCCATCGACTGGCCGGTCGTCGTGCTGCTCGCCGCGCTGCTGCCGGTGGCGGGGGCGATGCAGAGCACCGGCGCGGCCGATCTTCTCGCGGGCGGGCTGGTCGCGACGCTGGCGCAGGGCGACGCCGTCACCGCGCTGGCGGTGGTGCTGGTCGTCACCATGTTCCTGTCGGACGTGATGAACAACGCCGCCACCGCGGCCGTGATGTGCCCCATCGCCATCGGCGTCGCCAACAGCGTCGGCGCGAACATGGACGCGTTCCTCATGGCCGTCGCGGTCGGGGCCTCATGCGCCTTCCTCACGCCGATAGGCCACCAGAACAACACGCTGATCCTCGGCCCCGGCGGCTTCCGCTTCGGGGACTACTGGCGCCTCGGCCTGCCGCTGGAGGCGCTCGTCGTCGCGGTCAGCCTGCCGCTGCTGCTGGTGTTCTGGCCGCTCTGAGGCCCGGCCGCGGGGCTTCAGGAGATTGCGCAGTCGGGGCCGCGCGCGAGCGGTTCGTCGATTGTCGTCTCGGTCGGCGTCCAGTCGAAGATCGCCAGCGCCCGGCCGCTGTCGAACCCGACGAAGAGCCGCCCCGTCTCCGGCTGAAGCGCCACGCCCTCGGCGTCCCGCCCCCATTGCGAGAGCGGCGTGACCGAGAGCACCCGGCCGTCCGGCGCGAGCTCGAAGAGGCTGTTGAGGCCTTCGTTGTCGTCCACGACCAGCAGGTTGCCGGAATAGGGGTCGCGGGTCACGCCCTGCGGCTCGGTCATCGGCGGATCGAATGTCTCGCCGCGCAGCTCCATGAGCACCGCGCCGTCCGGCGCGATCCGCAGCAGGCGGGCGGGGTCGTCCTCGACGACGAGGAAGCTGCCGTCGGCGTCGCGGTGCAGGCCCTCGGTGTCGACCAGCGTGGCGGCGAGATTGAATGAGGCCTCGATCTGCGCGCCCTCGCGGGTCACGCGCCGGAAGTCGCCCCAGCCGCTCGCGAGCAGCAGCCCGTCGTCCTCGACCGTGAGGCTGCGCACCGAGCGCATGCCGCTGTCGAAGCGCCGCAGTTCCCGGCCGAAGGTGTTGACGAGCACGATCTCCGGCCCCTCGTTCGCGATCCAGACGCCGCAGACGACCGCGTCGTAGGCGAGGCTGACGGCCCGGACGCCGGCGAAGGTCTCGCGGTGAAAGAGCTCGGCGCGCGCCGGCGCCGCGCCTGACGCTGCGGCGAGGGCTGCGGCCGCAAGGGCCGCGCGAAGCGTGTGCAGCATCCCGTCCTCCTCCACGCCGGCGCACCTCGTCTTGTGAGAAGGTAGCGCCTCCGCGCATCCTCTCCACCGGCAGGGCCGTGTCAGACCCGGTGGAGGTAGAGCTCGTAGTCCACGTCCGGCACGGCGCGCGCGACGCGGGCGTGCTCGGCGGCCTTCACCGCGACGAAGGTGCGGCGCATCTCCGCGCCGAGCGCCTCGCCGAGAAACGTCGAATGCGTCGCCGCGTCGATGGCGGCGGCCCAATCCCGCGGCATTCCTGCGCAGCCGCCTTCGCGGTAGGCGTCGCCGGTCGTCTCCGGGCCGGGATCGATCCGCTCGACCAGCCCCTTGCGCATCCCCGCGAGCACCGCCGCGGCGACGAGATAGGGGTTGGCGTCGACGCCCGACAGCCGATGCTCGATGCGCCGGGCGCCGACTTCCCCCGCCGGCACGCGGACGGCCACGGAGCGGTTGTTGCTCCCCCAGCTCGGCGATACGGGCGCGTAGCTGCCGGGCGCGAAGCGCCGCCAGCTGTTTGCGTGCGGCGCGAACACCAGCATCGAGTCCGCCATGGTCGCCAGAACGCCGCCGATGGCGCAGCGCAGCGCGTCGGTCCAGCCCGCGCCGGGGGCTTCGGCGAGCGCGTTGCGGCCCTCGCCGTCGCGCAGGCCGAGATGCAGGTGCATGCCCGAGCCGGCCTGATCGCCGAACGGCTTCGCCATGAAGCAGGCGAGCACGCCATGGGCCCGGGCCTGCGCGCGCACGATCCGCTTCAGCCGCACGAGGTCGTCGGCGGCCTGAAGCACGTCCTCGCGGTGTCGCAGCGTCAGCTCGTACTGGCCGGGCGCGTATTCCGAGATCAGCGTCTCCACCGTGATCCCGGCGAGGCGCGCGGCGGCGTAGATGTCCGCGAAGAGCGGCTGCATCCCGATCAGGTGATCGACCGAATAGACCTCGGTGCGGCCCGAACGCCGGCCGTCCAGCACGTCGCGCGCGGGCTGGAGCCGCCCGGCGCCGTCGCGCTCGGGCTCCAGAAGGAAGAACTCCAGCTCGAAGGCCGCGGTCGGATGCAGGCCCAGCGCCGCCATCGCCGCGACCTGGGCGGCGAGGGCGTGGCGCGGGTCCGACAGCATCGGCGCGCCGTCGAGATGGTGCTGCGAGAGGAACACCTCCGCGCGCGCCGGATCGGTTCCGTGCAGGGCCGCCAGCGTCCCCGGAACTGGCCAGGCGCGCATGTCGGCGTCGCCCGCGTCCCAGATCAGCCCGGTCTCGTGGACGTCCTCGCCCACGATGTCGAGCCCGAGGATCGAGATCGGCAGATGCCGCCCCTGCCGATAGAGCGCGGGCAGTTCGTGGCGCCGGATGATCTTGCCGCGGCCGACGCCGTTGCTGTCGTGCAGCACGATGTCCACCGCCTCCACCTCGGGATGCGCGGCGAGGAACGCCTCGGCCTCCGCCGGGGCGGCGCCGGTCGGAGAGGTCTCAGCCATGGTCGGCCGAGGTCAGCGCGGCGAGCACCTCGCCGAAGGCGCGGACCAGCCGGTCGACCCGCGCCCGCCCGGTCACGGGGCTCACCAGCATCATGTTGTGGAACGGCGCGATCAGGCAGCCGCGGTTGAGCAGCCCCAGATGCAAGGCGGCCTCGACCGCCGGCGCATGGGCGGCCGCCGCTTCTCCGCCGTTGCGCAGGAGGCCGGGCGCGCAGATGAACTCGACGCGGGCGCCGACGCGCACGACGTGCCACGGCAGCCCCGCCGCTTCGACGGCCCGCGAAAGCCCCTCCGCCAGCCGGGCCGCGCCCGCCTCCATCCGCGCGAAGGCGGCCTCGGTGGAGACCTCCGCCAGCGTCGCCTCCAGACAGGCGAACTGCACCGGGTTGCCGGCGAGCGTCGTGCCCATGCCGGAATGGCCCGGCGGGCGCGCGGCGTCATAGGCGCGGAAGCGGGCGGCGATCGCCTCGGTCATGCCCCAGAGCGCGGTCGGAACGCCGCCGGCGACGCATTTGCCGACCACCAGCATGTCCGGCTCCAGGCCGTGCGGCCTCGCGTAGCCGCCGGGGCCGGAGGACTGGGTGTGCGTCTCGTCGATAATCAGCAGCGCGCCATGGGCGTCGGCCAGCCGGCGCAGCCCGTCGAGAAAGCCGGGCTCGGGAAGCACCATGCAGCAGTTGGTCATCACCGGCTCGGTCAGGATCGCCGCTATGTCGCCCGCCGAAAGCGCCGCCTCGACCGCGGCGAGGTCGTTGAACTCCACGCAGACCGCGCCCTCGGTGAGGTCGAAGCCCTGGCCCACGAGGCCGGCGCGCGCCGCCGTGCGCCCGTCGCGCAGCTCGACCATCGTGTCCTCCAGCGTGCCGTGATAGCAGCCGTTGAAGACCAGCGTCTTGCGCCGCCCGGTGACGGCGCGCGCTGCCCGCAGGGCGTGGCGGTTGGCGTCGCTGGCGCTCAGCGTCACCTGCCAGAGGAACGGTCCGAAACGGTCTCGCAGCAGCGCGCCGACCCGCAGCGACGCCTCGGACGGCAGCATGGCGGTCAGCCCGCGCGTCGCCTGCCGCCGCAGCGCGCGCGCCACCGGGGCCGGCGAGTGCCCGAACATCGAGCCGGTGTCGCCGAGGCAGAAATCGTCGAGGCGGAGGCCGTCGAGGTCCGTGATCGTCGCGCCCCTCGCGCTCGCGACGACGATGGGAAAGGGCGACGGCCAGTCGCGCATCCAGTGCATCGGCACGCCGTCGAGCCACGGCGCAGCGCCCGCCGCAAGCGCGGCCCGGCACCGGGGCCGCGCCGCGACGAAGCGCTCTGCCTCCCGCGCGCGGAACGCCTCCAGCCGCGCCGTCGCGACGCCGGCCGTGGTCGACGGGGTCTCGGGCCGGATTGCTGCAATGGCTGACATCGGGGTTTCGCGTGGCTCCGCTGCGTCTGCGGAACTTGGTAGGTCCGCGCGCCGCGGTCGCGCAAGGCCCGTCTCCGGCGGCGACCGGCGCGCGGGAAGACCCCGTGCCGCGGCCCGGGCGCTTTCAGAGGCCGAGATCGGACAGGCCGGGATGGTCGGCCGGCCGCGGCCCGAGCGGCCAGCGGAACAGTCGCGCGGCCTCGGCGATCGGCGCGTCGTTGATCGAGGCGTGCCGCTCGCGCATCCGCCCGTCCGGCGCGAAGCGCCACATCTCGTTGCCGTAGGAGCGCACCCATCGCCCGTCGGCGCGACGGCTCTCATAGGCGAAGCGCACGGCGATGCGGTCCTCCGAGAAGGCCCAGAGCTCCTTGACGAGGCGATACTCTTGTTCCGCCGCCCACTTGCTGGCGAGGAAGGCCTCCACCTCCGCGCGGCCGTTCAGGAAATCGTCGCGGTTCCGCCAGCGGGTGTCGGGGGTGTAGGCGCGGGCGACGGCGGCGGGGTCGCGGCCGTTCCAGGCGTCCTCCGCGGCGCGGACCTTCGCCGCGGAGG
>CAYGUQ010000241.1:0-6737 GCA_964352995.1 uncultured Rhodobacterales bacterium | reverse complement strand
GATGCGCGTGGCGAAGTTTTCGCTCCGCGTCGACGCCTACGGCACGGTGGACGAGACCAACGCCGCCATCGGCCTCGCCCGCCTCCACGCGGAAGGCGACATGGACGTCGCGCTCGGGCGCATCCAGAACGATCTCTTCGATCTCGGCGCCGATCTCTGCACGCCGGATCGCGGCAAGGACGACGAGGCGGAATATCCGCCGCTGCGCATGGTCGAAAGCCAGGTTGAGCGCCTCGAGCGTGAGATCGACGTCATGAACGGCGCATTGCAGCCGCTACGCAGCTTCATCCTTCCCGGCGGCTCGGCGCTCGCGGCGCACCTGCACATGTGCCGGACCGTCTCGCGCCGCGCGGAGCGGCTGGTGACAGCGCTCTCGGCTCAGGAGGTCGTCGGCGGTCCGGCGTGCAGATACGTCAACCGGCTCTCGGACTGGTTCTTCGTCGCCGGCCGCATCGCCAATGCGAATGGCGCGGACGACGTGCTCTGGGTGCCGGGGGCCACGCGCGGCTGAGTTTCTCGCCTCAGCGCGCGCCGCGGGACATGAGGGCGACCCCGCAGAGCCCGCTCAAACCGCTCAGACCGGCGATCACCTGACTCGATACGCCGCCGAGCAACAACGCCGCGTCGAGGACCGGAGCCGCGCTCACACTGAATGCGACTCCGGCCAGGATGACGATGGCAACAACACCTCGGATCATCGTTCGAACTCCACTGCTACAAGATCGAAATGCCGCACTGCAGCGCAACCTACAAGTGAATTATCGATGACCTCGCAGCGAAACTGGGCAAAATTGCCGCAAGCCCGGAAGATGCACGCAAACGTGGCGCCGATTGCCTCAAATTCGCTTACGCCTGAACCGGTTCCGGCTCGGTTCTCGCCGAGATGCGGTGGAAACGCTAGATAGTTCGGCGTGTGACGCGGCAATTGATTCGATTGCAGGAGGCTCGGTCCATGAAGGTGCTCGTCCCCGTAAAGCGGGTGATTGACTACAACGTGAAGGTCCGCGTGAAGGCGGACGGCAGCGGCGTGGATCTCGCCAACGTCAAGATGTCGATGAATCCGTTCGATGAAATCGCCGTCGAGGAAGCCATCCGCCTGCGTGAGGCCGGCCACGCGACGGAGATCGTCGCGGTGTCCATCGGCGTCAAGCAGGCTCAGGAGACCCTGCGCACGGCGCTCGCCATGGGCGCCGACCGGGCGATCCTGATCGAGGCGGCCGAAACGGTGGAGACGGACATCGAACCGCTGGCCGTCGCCAAGCTGCTCGCGAAGGTGGTCGCGGACGAGGCGCCCGGTCTCGTCCTGATGGGAAAACAGGCCATCGACAACGACATGAACGCCACCGGCCAGATGCTGAGCGCGCTGCTCGGCTGGGCCCAGGCGACCTACGCCTCCAAGCTCGCGATCGAGGACGGCGCGGCCGTCGTGACGCGCGAGGTCGACGGCGGGCTGCAGACCATCCGCGTCAAGACGCCCGCAGTGGTGACGGTCGACCTGCGCCTCAACGAGCCGCGTTACGCCTCGCTGCCCAACATCATGAAGGCGAAGAAGAAGCCGCTCGACGTGAAGACGCCCGCCGATTACGGCGTCGACGTCTCGCCGCGGCTCTCCATCAGGACGGTGACGGAACCCCCGGTGCGCCAGGCCGGCGTGAAGGTCGGCTCCGTCGACGAACTCGTCGAGAAGCTCAGGAACGAAGCAGGGGTGATCTGACCATGGCCGTTCTTCTGATCGCAGAGATGTCGGGCGCCGATCTCGCCGCCGACGCCACCGCGAAGGCGCTGACGGCCGCGAAGGCGATGGGCGGCGACGTCCATATCCTCGTCGCGGGCGAGGGCTGCGCCGGCGCGGCAGAGGCGGCGGCGAAGCTCGACGGCGCGGCCAAGGTGCTCTGCGCCGACGCGCCCGCCTTCGGCCATTCGCTTGCGGAGCCGATCGCAGACCTCGTGGTGTCGCTGGCCGGCGCCTACGACCACATCGTCGCAGCCGCCACGGTGCAGGGCAAGAACGTGTGCCCGCGCATCGCCGCGCTGCTCGACGTGATGGTGATCACCGACATCTCGGAGGTGAAGGGCGCCGACACCTTCGTGCGCCCGATCTACGCCGGCAACGCCTTCCAGGAAGTGACGAGCGCTGACGCCAAGAAGGTCGTCACGGTCCGCACCTCGACCTTCGAGGCCGCAGGCGCGCAGGCGGCGGCGCCGGTCGAGACGATCGCCGCGCCGGCCGACCCGGGGCTCTCCTCGTGGGTGGAGGACAAGGTCGCCGCTTCCGACCGGCCCGAGCTGACCTCGGCGAAGGTGATCGTCTCCGGCGGCCGCGCCATCGGCTCGAAGGAGAATTTCGCGATCATCGAGAAGGTCGCCGACAAGCTGGGCGCCGCCATCGGCGCAAGCCGCGCCGCGGTCGACTCGGGCTACGCGCCGAACGACTGGCAGGTCGGCCAGACCGGCAAGGTCGTCGCGCCGGACCTCTACATCGCCATCGGCATCTCCGGCGCGATCCAGCACCTCGCCGGCATGAAGGACAGCAAGGTGATCGTCGCGATCAACAAGGACGAGGAGGCGCCGATCTTCCAGGTCGCCGATTACGGGCTCGTCGCCGACCTGTTCGACGCCGTGCCGGAGCTCGAGGAGAAGCTCGGCTGAGGCGTCATGGCCGCGCGGATGCGCGCGGCCACCGCCCAGTAGAAGAGGCAGGTACCGGCGCCCCAGAGCGAGAGCGCCGCGAACTGCGCCTCCACCCCGACGCCCAGATCGATCAGCGCGCCGGTCGCGCCGGGTCCGAGCGCGGTGGAGAAGACCATCATCGCCACGGCAACGCCGCGAATCGCCCCGATATGGCGCGTGCCGTAGACCTCGGGCCAGAGCGCGCCGATCACAGCCACCGCCGCCCCCTGCGTCGCGCCCAGCAGCGCGAAACCGACGAAGGCGGCGGCCGGCGCGTCCCACAGACCGATCAGCGCCACGCCCAGCGCCAGCGGGGCCTGGTAGAGCGGCAGGAGACGCCGCGCGCTGAAGCGGTCCACCGCCCAGGCCGCCACGAAGCTCATCGCAATCGTCGCCGCCGAGTAGAACGGGAACGCCGCCGCCACCGTCGTCAGGCTCCAGCCTTTGACGGCCGAGAGATGCGCGCCGTGAAAGAAGACCGCAGTGCCGATGAACGGCGGCGCGAGCAGGCCGGGGGTCAACGCCCAGAAGGTCCAGTGCCCCAGCGCCTCGCCGCGGGTCCAGTGACGGCCCGCCATGCCCGGCGCGCTCTCGGTCTCGGCGAGCTGGCGGGGCGTGCGCTCCTGGCCAAGCAGCCAGAGCAGCGGCGGAATCAGCGCGACGAGCAGCGCGGCGGCCGCCAGCCATACGCCCCGCCAGCCGATGAGGCCGGTCAGCGCGACGGCGGTGATCGGCAGCAGCGCCTCGCCCAGCGAGAAGCCCATCGCCGCCAGCGCCACCGCGCGGCCCCGCTGCGCGCTGAACCATCGCCCCATCGCGGTGAAAGCGAGGTGGCTGCAGTAACCTTGCCCCAGGAAGCGCAGGCAGAAGATCAGAAAGCCGAGCGCAACGGCGCCACCGACGAACGCCATGCCGACGCAGGCCGCCGCAAGCCCCACGAAAACGCAGGCCGCCAGCGCCCGGATGCGGAAGCGGTCGGCGAGAAAGCCCGTCGAGGTGAGCAGCGCGGCGGAAGCGACCGTGCCGAGCGTGTAGACGCCGCCCCACTCGCCATGGCTGAGATCAAGCTCGGCGCGCAACGCCGGCCCCGACAGCGCGATGAAGAAGGTCTGACCGAAGCTCGACGCGAAGGTCAGCACGCCGCCCGCCGCGAGCCAGCGCGCGTTCTCGCGCATGAAATCCGTTGTCCGCATCGCCCAGCGTTACCGCCGCGCCGGCCCGCGCGCCAGCGGGGCGCTTGCATAGGAGGCTTGCGCAGGCGTATCTGGCGATCGATGGAACGGGTCGCCACGGGATCGGCGGGCTGGTGTTGGGAGCAGGCGCATGGAAAAGTTCGAAACGCTCACCGGGGTCGCCGCGCCCCTGCCGCAGATCAACGTCGACACCGACATGATCATTCCCAAGCAGTTCCTGAAGACCATCAAGCGCACCGGTCTCGGCAAGAACCTGTTCGACGAGATGCGCTACAGGGCCGACGGCTCGGAGAACCCCGACTTCGTCCTCAACAGGCCGGCCTATCGCGAGGCGAAGATCCTCGTGGCGGGCGAGAATTTCGGCTGCGGCTCCTCGCGTGAGCACGCGCCCTGGGCGATCCTCGATTTCGGCATCCGCTGCGTGATCGCCACCAGCTTCGCCGACATCTTTTTCAACAACTGCTTCAAGAACGGCATTCTGGCGATCGCGCTGCCGCAGGAGCAGATCGACAAGCTGCTCGACGACGCCGGCCGCGGGGCCAACGCAGTGCTCACGGTCGACCTGCCGAACCAGACGATCACCGGCCCTGACGGCGGCTCGATCAGCTTCGACATCGACCCGTTCCGCAAGCGCTGCCTGCTGGAGGGGCTCGACGACATTGGGCTGACGCTGGAGAAGGCAGACGCCATCGCCGATTTCGAGGCGAAGCGCGCCCAGACGACGCCTTGGCTCGCCGGCTCCTCCGCCGCCTGACCGCAGCGGCGGGGCTCTGCGCCGCCGCCGCGCTTCCCGCCGGTTCCGAACCGGCGCCGCCAGCGCCAGGCGCGATCCGCGTCGCCGCCTACAACACCGCGCTGTCGCGCAGGGCGCCGGGGGCTCTGGTGCAGGCCCTTCGCCTCGGCGATGACAGGCGGGTCGCGGCGGTGGTCGAGGTGGTCCAGCGCGTTCGCCCCGACGTCATCCTCCTCATGGAGATCGACCACGATCCCGAGGGGGAGGCGCTGCGGCTGTTCGCCGAAGCGCTGCGCGAAGGGCGCAACGGCGCAGGCGCGCTCGACTATCCCCACCGTTTCACCGCGCCGGTGAACACCGGCGTCCCGAGCGGGTTCGACCTCGACGGGGACGGCGAGACGGGCGGTCCAGGCGACGCCTGGGGCTGGGGAGCCTTCCCGGGCCAGTACGGCATGGGCGTGCTGAGCCGACTGCAGCTCGGGCCGGCGCGGACGTTCCGGACGCTGCGCTGGGCGGCGGCGCCGGACGCGCTGATCCCACCAGGCCATTACCCGCCCGAAGCCGAGCCGATGCTGCGGCTTTCCTCCAAGAGCCACTGGGATCTGAGCCTCGACGGCGGGCGGCTTCGGCTGCTCGCCAGCCACCCGACGCCGCCGGTCTTCGACGGGCGCGAGGACGCCAACGGCCGCCGCAACGCCGACGAGCTGCGCTTCTGGCGCGACTACCTCGACGGCGCCAGCTGGATGACGGACGACGCCGGGGTGTCGGGAGGCCATGGCGGCGGCCCCTTCGTGCTCCTCGGCGACCTGAACGCCGACCCCGGGGATGGCGACGGACGACGCGAGGCGATCCGCGCCCTGCTCGCTCATCCCGCCTTGCAGGACCCCTCTCCGGTCTCGGAGGGCGGACGCGCCGCGGCCTCGCCGGATCATGCCGGCCCGCCAGAGCGCGACACCGCCGACTGGCGGACTGCGCGCGGCCCCGGCGCGCTGCGCGTGGACTTCGTGCTGCCCTCGGCCGATCTGACCGTGACCGGTTCGGGCGTGTTCTGGCCCGCCCCGGAGGAACCGCTTGCGCGCCTCGTCGGCGGGCCAGGGAAAATCGTGAGTTCGGACCACCGACTCGTCTGGGTCGACGTCATCCTGCCCTGAGGCGGCCGCCGAGCCCCGGCTTGACCCCTCTCGCGTGGTGGTTTCTAGGTCGCTGGCCGCATGGCGCGTTCAATCAACCAGCACGAAAGGGGCCGACCATGGCCGACCGCTCACTCCTCATTCTTCCCGGCGACGGCATCGGCCCCGAGGTCATGGCCGAGGTGCGCCGGGTGATCGACTGGTTCGCGACCCATCGCGGGATCGGCTTCGACGTGAGCGAGGATCTTGTCGGCGGCGCGGCCTATGACGTCCACGGCAAGCCGCTCGCGGACGAGACGATGGCCAAGGCGCAGGAGGCGGACGCTGTGCTGCTGGGCGCGGTCGGCGGCCCGAAATACGACAAGCTGGATTTCTCGGTGAAGCCCGAGCGCGGCCTGCTGCGCCTGCGCAAGGAGATGGACCTGTTCGCCAACCTGCGCCCCGCGCAGTGCTTCGAGGCGCTTGCGGACGCGTCGAGCCTCAAGCGGGAGGTGATCGCCGGCCTCGACATCATGATCGTGCGCGAGCTCACCTCCGGCGTCTATTTCGGCGAGCCGCGCGGCGTGACCACCGGGAACGACGGGCAGCGCGTCGGCGTCAACACCCAGCGCTACACCGAGGCTGAGATCGACCGCGTCGCGCGCGCCGCGTTCGAGCTGGCCCGCAAGCGCGGCGGCAAGCTGTGCTCGATGGAGAAGGCCAACGTGATGGAATCGGGCATCCTGTGGCGCGACGTCGTCACCGAAGTCCATGCCGACTATCCCGACATCGAGCTCAGCCACATGTACGCCGACGCCGGCGCGATGCAGCTCGTGCGCTGGCCCAAGCAGTTCGACGTCATCGTCACCGACAACCTGTTCGGCGACATCCTGTCGGACATCGCCGCGATGCTGACGGGCTCGCTCGGGATGCTGCCGTCGGCGTCGCTCGGCGCGCCGCAGGCCAACGGAAGGCCCAAGGCGCTCTACGAGCCGGTGCACGGTTCCGCCCCCGACATCGCCGGTCAGGGCG
>CAYGUQ010000240.1:0-6746 GCA_964352995.1 uncultured Rhodobacterales bacterium | reverse complement strand
GCCGATGACGACGGGGAGAACGTGGCGGCGGAGCGCATCGGCCTCGACCTCGCGCAGTTCCTCGGCGTCCCGCGAGACGGCGGCGGGCGCGCCGTGTTCGCATGGCTCGACGGGCTCGTCTCCAACACGGTCGTGGTGGAGACGCCCGCCCTCGCGCCGCCGGCGCCGAGGCCGCCGCGCCCGTGGACGCCGGGCCTCGCTTCAGCCCTGGCGCTGAGGGTGGGAGACGCCGGCGCGCCGCCAGGCGGGGGCCGCGCGACGGTCGGCGGCGTCGCCGCCGGCGGGGCGGTGGCGGCGCTGGCGATGGATCCGGCGAGCCGCAGCATCCGCAGGGCCGTCGCAAAGACCCGACCCGGGCAGGGCTTCACCGTCGACTTCAGCGGCTTCCTCGCCGGACGGCCCCGCGACGGACTGCGCCCGTGGGCGGTGATCTTCGACGGCGCGCAGGCCTCGCCCGTGCGTCTCGACGTCGATTGAGCCGGCGTGCGCAGACGTCGCGGCCAGTTCGCGCAGCGGGCCGCCTCAGCCCTTGCCGCGCAATTCGCGGCGCATGATCTTGCCGGTCGCGGTCATCGGCAGGCTGTCCACGAAGACGACGCGGCGCGGCGCGACATGAGCGCTGATGCGGGTGCGCACATGGTCGGTCAGCGCCGCGGCCAGCGCGGCGTCCCTCGCGACGCCCGGCCGGGCGACGACATGGGCGACGACGGCCTCGGTGCGCACCGGGTCGGGCTCGCCCACCACTGCGGCCATCGCGACGGCTGGGTGGCGGCAGAGGCAGTCCTCGATCTCCGACGGGCCGATGCGGTAGCCGCTGGAGGTGATCACGTCGTCGGCGCGCGCGGCGAAGAAGAAATAGCCCTCATCGTCCATCCGGCCCTCGTCGCCGGTGCGCATCCAGTCGCCGGCGAACTTCTCGGCGGTCTTGTCGGGCCGGTTCCAGTAGCCGAGGAACATCGGCGCGGCGCCGCGCTTCACGGCGATCTCGCCGCTTGCGCCGCGCGGCAGCTCGCGCCCCTCGCCGTCGATCACGCCGACCTCGAAGCCCGGCGCCGCGCGGCCCATGGCGCCGGGCTTGACCGCCATCGCGCAGGCGGCGTTGGCGATCATCTTGTTGCACTCGGTCTGGCCGTAGAACTCGTTGATGGTGAGGTCGAGCTCCTCGCGGCCCCAGTCGAGCAGCTCCGCGCCCAGCGCCTCGCCGCCGCAGGCAAGCGTGCGCAGACGTCGCGGCGCGCCGTCCCAGAAGCGCCGCGGCCGCGCCACCTGCCGCATCAGCCGCAGCGCGGTCGGCGGAGCGAAGACGCAGGCGGCGCCCTCCCGCGCCATCAGCGCGAAGGCGGCCTCGGGGTCGAACTTCTCGAACCGGTGCGAGACGAGCGGCGCGCCGAGGCATAGCGCCGGCATCATCACGTTGCACAGGCCGCCCATCCACGCCCAATCGGCAGGCGTCCACATCACGTCGCCGGCCTGCGGCAGGAACTCGTGGGCGAGCCGCACGCCCGGCAGGTGGCCGACGAGCACCCGGTGCGCATGCAGCGCGCCCTTGGGCGGGCCGGTGGTGCCGGAGGTGTAGGAGATGAAGGCGGGGTCTTCCGGGCCGGTCTCGACCATCTCGTGACGGTCCGACGCGCGGGCGAGCGCGGCCTGGAAATCCTCCGCGCCGACGCCGCCGACGGTGAGCACGCAGGCGAGGCCCGGCAGGTCGAGCCCCTCCAGCTTCGGCCGGTTGGCGGCGTCGGTCACCAGCGCCCTGGCGCCGCTGTCGGCGAGGCGGAAGGCCAGCGCCTCCGCCCCGAACAGCGTGAAGAGCGGCACGGCGACGGCGCCCAGCCGATAGGCCGCCAGATGCGCCAGCAGCGCGGCGGGAGACTGCGGCAGCAGCACCGCGACCCGGTCGCCGCGCGCCACGCCGGCCGCCGCGAGCGCGTTGGCGAGCCGGCGCGAGGCCGCCGCCAGCGCGCCGTAGGTCCAGTCCTCGCGACCCGAGGCCGCGATATGGCGCAGCGCGAGACGGTCCGGCTCGGCCCGCGCCCAGCGGTCGCAGATCGCCTCGGCGATGTTGAGGCGCGGCGGGATCGGCCAACGGAAGTCGCGCCGCATCGCGTCCCAGTCGCGCCCCGGCGCCAGCGCCGGCATGGCGAGCGCGTCGGGGTCGCCCATGGGCGCGCTCCTGGCGTAGACCTCGCCGCTTTTCTCGAACATGTGCGCGCTCCGCGGGACTGGCACCGAGACAAACGCCCCTCGGCGCGCGTTGTCCAGCGTCGCCGCATGGCGCGGGCCGGGGCCGCGCGCTAGGGTCGCGGCCATGACCGCGCGCGCGCTGATGCTCCAGGGAACCGGCTCGGACGTCGGCAAGTCGCTGCTGGTCGCGGGCCTCTGCCGCGCCGCGCTGCGCCGCGGCCTCTCGGTCGCGCCCTTCAAGCCGCAGAACATGTCCAACAACGCCGCCGTCACGGCGGACGGCGGCGAGATCGGCCGCGCGCAGGCGCTGCAGGCGCGCGCCTGCCGCCGCCCGACGAGCGTCCACATGAATCCGGTCCTGCTGAAGCCGCAGACCGACACCGGCGCGCAGGTGATCGTGCAGGGGCGCCGGCTCGACACGGTGGAGGCCGCCGATTACGGCCGGCTGCGCGAGACGCTGCTGGCCCGCGTGATGGAGAGCTTCGCGGCGACGGCGGCGACGGCCGATCTCGTGATCGTGGAGGGCGCCGGTTCGCCGGCTGAGGTCAACCTGCGCGCCCGCGACATCGCCAACATGGGCTTCGCGCGGCCGGCGCGCGTGCCGGTGGCGCTGATCGGCGACATCGACCGCGGCGGCGTCATCGCCCAGATCGTGGGAACGCGCGCCGTTCTCGACCCTGAGGACGCCACGCAGGTCAGAGGCTTCATCGTCAACAAGTTCCGCGGCGACCCGCGCCTCTTCGACGACGGCTACGCCTTCACGCAGGCCCGCAGCGGCTGGCGCGGCTTCGGCGTGCTGCCATGGTTCGCGGGCGCCGCGCGGCTGCCGGCGGAGGACGCGGTGACGCTGGAGAGCCCCGCGCCCGACGCGCGCGGCCGCTCGGAGGCGCCGCTCCGCATCGTCTGCCCGATGCTCTCGCGCATCGCCAATTTCGACGATCTCGACCCGCTGCGGCTGGAGCCCGGCGTCGCGCTGGAGATGGTCCCGCCCGGCCGACCCCTGCCCGGCGACGCGGCGCTCGTGATCCTGCCCGGCACGAAATCGACCCGCGGCGACCTCGCCTTACTGCGCGCGCAGGGCTGGGACGTCGACATCGCTGCCCATGTCCGGCGCGGCGGGCGGGTGCTGGGCCTCTGCGGCGGCTACCAGATGCTCGGCCGCAGCGTCGCGGACCCCGAGGGCGTCGACGGCGCGCCTGGAACGAGCGAGGGGCTCGGCCTGCTCGACGTCGAGACCGTGATGGCCGGCGACAAGCGCCTCGCGACGGTGACGGGACGCTGCCCGGAAAGCGGCGCGGCGGTCTCGGGCTACGAGATCCACATGGGGCGGACCGAAGGCCCCGACCGCGCGCGGCCGTTCCTTGAGATCGAGGGCCGACCGGAAGGCGCGGTCTCGGCCTGCGGGCGGATCGCCGGCGGCTACGTGCACGGGGTCTTCGGCGCGGACGGGTTTCGCGCGGCGTTCCTGCGCCGGCTCGGCGCCGCGGCCTCAGGCCTCGACTACGCCGGCGACGTCGACGCGACCCTCGACGCGCTGGCGGAGCACATGGAGGCGCATCTCGACGTCGACGGGCTTCTCGCGCTCGCCGCGCCCGTCGCCGCCGCCTTCAGCCGATCTCCTCGATCGCCCGCGTGATCAGGTCGAGCTCGACCGGACCGCTGAAGCGGTGGTCGGCGTCCTTGACCAGCGTCAGCCGCGCGTCGGGGCATTCCATGTGGTCGAGGAGCCTTGAGGCGAGCCAGGCCGGCACGTCGGCGTCGCCCGTGCCATGCAGCAGGCGCACCGGGAACGGCAGCGCCAGCGGCCCGGTCAGCACCTGCCGCGCGCGGCCGTCCTCGATCAGGCGGCGGGTGATCACGCCGGGCTCGTCGCCGTATGGGTTGGGTATGGCGATCTCGCCCTCGACCGCCAGCTTCGCGCGGATCTCCGCGTCGAAGGACGGCCACATCAGCAGCTCGGTGAAGTCCGGCGCGGCGGCGACGCCGACCAGCCCCGCGACGCGCGCGCCGTTCTCCCGCGCCAGCAGCGTCGCGATCCAGCCGCCCATGCTGGAGCCGACGAGGATCTGCGGCCCGTCGGTCAGCCGCGCCAGCGCCTCCGCCGCGTCGGCCGCCCAGTCGCCGACGCAGCCGTCGCGGAAAGCGCCGGAGGACGCGCCGTGGCCGGTGTAGTCGAAGCGCAGGAAGGCCCGGCCGCGCGCCTCGGCCCACGCCTGCAGATGCGTCGCCTTGGTCCCTGTCATATCGGAAGCATAGCCGCCGAGAAACATCACGCCGGGCCGGCTTGCGCCCTCCCCGACGGCGCGCGTTCTGTGATACGCGATGCGGCGGCCGCCGGGGGCCGCAAGAACTTCTGGAGACGTCATGGCCCCTGGCCCTTCCAACAGGTCGCCCCAGCCTAGCGGCGCAGCCGCGCTGCGCAACGCCGACAGGCCGCTGACAGTGCTTCAGGTGCTGCCGCGGCTCGACCTCGGCGGCGTCGAGCGCGGCGCGGTGGAGATCGCGCGCGCCGTGCTCGCAGCGGGCGGGCGGGCGCTCGTGGCCAGCGCCGGCGGCAGGCTCGGGCCGCGGCTGATGGGGATGGGGGCGGAACTCGTCGAGGGCCCCTTCGCCAGCAAGAACCCCCTGACGATCTGGGCCAACGCGGCGCGGCTGGAGCGGGTGGTCGCGGAGGAAGGCGTGGACGTGATCCACGCCCGCTCCCGCGCGCCGGCCTGGAGCGCGCTCATCGCGGCGCGGCGCAGGCGCACGCCCTTCGTCACGACATGGCACGGCGTCTACGGCGACAAGGGCTTCCTGAAGCGGCGCTACAACGCCGTCATGGCGAAGGGCCGTCCGACCATCGCCATCTCGCAGTTCATCGCCGACCACATCGCCGCGCGCTGCGACCTGCCGCCCGACCAGCTTGTGATCATCCCGCGCGGCGCCGACCTCGCGGTCTTCTCCGAGGACGCTGTCGGCGCCGAGCGCGCCATCGCGCTGGCGCGCGCCTGGTCGCTGATCGAGGCGCCGGAGCCGGTGGTGATGCTGCCCGGGCGGCTCTCCCGCTGGAAGGGGCAGGAGGACTTCATCGCCGCCGCCGCGAAGCTGAAGGCGCAGCGCGGCCCCGACTTCCTGTTCCTCATCGTCGGGGAGGACGGCGGCTCGGGGCTCGCCGGCAAGCTCTACCGGCAGGCGCGGAGCCTCGGCGTGCTCGACGTGGTGCGCTTCGGCGGGCGCTGCGACGACATGGCGGCTGCCTACAAGCTGGCCTCGGTGGTGGTGTCGGCGTCGACCGAGCCGGAGGCTTTCGGCCGCGTGGCGGTGGAGGCGCAGGCCATGGGCCGGCCGATCATCGCCACCGACCATGGCGGCTCGCGCGAGACGGTCGACCATGGGCGCACCGGCTGGCTCTATCCGCCGGGCGACGTCGACGCGCTGGCAGCGGCGGTGGACGCCGCCCTGTCGCTCGACGCCTCGGCGCGGGCGCATATGGGCATGGCCGGCCGCGCCCGCGTCGCCAGCCGCTTCACCGTGGCGGCGATGCAGCGCGCGACGCTTTCGGTCTACGAGCAGGCGGCGGGCCGCAGCTTCGGCGCGACGCTGGGCTGAGGGGAGCCCCGAACGCCGCCCGCTTCAGCGCGGAACCTCCAGCGTCACGCCCTCGCCGCCCCAGCCATGCACGCTGTCGCGCGCCTCGACGCGCACGGTCGTCACGCCTTCGGGAATGCGCAGGCCCTCCAGCGAGCGGGTGAAGGGCTGCTCGTCGACATGGGGGTGGAGGAGCGTCCTGACGCCAAGCTCGACGCCCTCGGGCGTCGTCACGCGAAAGGCGTCGGCGTAGTGCTCCCACCCCTCGTCGGCGTGCGCGATGGTGGCCGAGACGCGGAAGGCGTCGCCCGAGGGCTCCATCCGCGCGGCAAGCACGTCGGCCTCGCCCGCCGCCGCCGGGCCGGCGAGCGAGACGAGAAGCAGGAATGATCGAACCGTATGCATGAAGCGAGCCTAGCCCAAAGCCGCCCGAGAATGCACCTTTCCGGCGACGGGGCGCCGCATCGTGATCGGCGGATCGGCCCCATGCGGGAGGCCTTGCGGCGCAGGCCGCAGTCCGCGCTTTCCCTCCGCCTCGCGGCGCGATAAGCGTCGCGCCCGCAAGGAGGCGTCAATCATGGGTTATCGCATCGCCGTCGCCGGAGCCACCGGCAACGTTGGCCGGGAAATGCTCAACATTCTCGCCGAGCGGGAGTTTCCCGCCGACGAGGTGATCGCGCTCGCGTCGCGCCGGTCGCTGGGCACGGAAGTCAGCTACGGCGACAAGACGCTCAAGACGCGCGACATCGACGACTTCGACTTCACGGGCTGCGACATCGCGCTGTTCGCCATCGGGTCCGGCCCGACCAGGACCTATGCGCCGAAGGCCGCCGCGGCCGGCTGCGTGGTGATCGACAACTCGTCGCTCTACCGCATGGACCCCGACGTGCCGCTGATCGTGCCGGAGGTGAACCCCGACGCGGTGATGGGCTACGCGAAGAAGAACATCATCGCCAACCCCAACTGCTCGACCGCGCAGATGGTGGTGGCGC
>CAYGUQ010000239.1:0-6789 GCA_964352995.1 uncultured Rhodobacterales bacterium | reverse complement strand
CTGAGGCGACCGCCTCCGCCGCGCCGTCGACGCCAGAGCCTGTGATGGAGCCTGCTGGCGCGGCGGCCATGGCCGGGGCGCCGCGTGAAGCGTCGGAAGCCGACGCGATGGACGCGGGCGCGCCGGATGCGGAGGCCGCCGCGGTCGAGCCTGCGCCTTCGCCCGCCGCGCCCACGCTTCCGGGCGACGCCGCGTCGCGGATCGAGGCTGCGCGCCAGGCGCTGCTGCAGCAGCTCGCGCGGGCGGCCGACGAGGGTTTTCTCGAACTGAGCGACCGCGCCGATCCCGCCGCCATCGCGCGGGAGAGCGCGGCGCCCGTCGATCCCAACCTGCCGGAGCCGAACCTGCGCGCCCGCACCGCGCTCGACATCGCCCGCGACCGCGACCCGCGCCTGCCGCGCCGCGAGCCGGCGCGCCCCGACAACTGCCTGCCGCCGGCCGAATTCGCGCTGGCCGACTGGGCCGACGACCGGCCCATGGACGAACAGCTCGCGCCCCTGCGCCGCGCCATGGTCGGCGAGTTCGACCGGCCGGACCCCGACGCGGTGCTCGCCTATGCGCGGCTGATGACGCATTTCGGCTTCGGGGCCGAGGCGCGCGCGGCGCTCGACGCGTTCCGCGAGGGCGTGACGGCCCCGCCGTCGCTCGCGGAGATCGCCTTCGTCGTCGACGGCGAGACGCCGCCCGAGGACGGCGTGCTGCGCCGCGGGATCGATTGCCCCGGCCCCCATGCGCTGTGGGCGGCGTCGGCCGCGGCGTCGGCCTACGCGCTAGACCCCGCCGACATCCGGATCGACGATCTGATGCCGCAGATCGGGCGGACGCCCGAGCGGCTGCGCGCGGCCGTCGTCACCCCCATCGCGCGCACGGCGCTCGACGCGGGCGACGTCGACGGCGCCGAGCGGCTGTCGTCGGTGGTGACGCGCGGGCTCGACGACATGGCGACGATCGACCCGATGATGGCGGTGCTGCTCGCCCGCATCGAGGCGGCGCGCGGACGGCACGCCGTCGCCGAGGACGCGCTGACGGCGCTGGCGAAGCGGACCAGCCCGGCCGGCATCGAGGCGATGATCGAGCTCGTCTCCCAGCGCCTCGCGCGCGGGTTGCCGGCGCCGGAGGGGCTCGCGGAGAACATGGAGGCCGTGGCCTTCGCGCTGGGCGACTCCGACCTGGGCCGGCGGCTTCTGGTGGCGGCGGCGCGCGCCCGGGCGGCGACCGAGGGCCTGGCGCCGGCGCTCGACTCGCTGGCGGTGCTCGCCGAGCGCGCCGGCGACGACGCCGCGGCGGGCGCGGCCGCGCGGGAGTTCCTGATCGAGCACGTCCCGGACCAGGATCGCGGCGTCGAGTACGCGCGCGCGGTGCTGACCCATCTGGAGCTGATCGGCGACGGGCCGGAGGCGGACGCAGCCCGCGTCGCCGTGGCGCGCAACTTCGCGAGCGTCGGCGTCGAGAATCTGGGCGAGTCGGTGCTGGCGCCCGCGCTGCGGCGCGGCGACTCCGAGGCGCGGCTCGCCGCCAGCGACGCTGCGCTCGCCGCCGGCGCGCCGGAGCGCGCGCTCGACCACCTCGACGGGCTTGTCAGGCCCGACGCCGCCAAGCTGCGGGCGCTGGCCTACGCCGCGCTCGGGCGCGCGCCCGAGGCGGCGCGCGCGGCGCGGGAATCGGGCGACGCCGAGTTCGCCGCCAGCATGGCGTGGCGCGCGGGCGACTGGGCCGGGGCCGCGGAGGCCGGCGACGCCGACCGGCGCATCGTCGCGGCGTGGATGGCCGGCGCGGAGAGCCTGCCCGAAGACCTGCGGGCCGCGGCCGACGAGAGCCCCGAACTGGGAGTGCTCGCGAAGGCGCTGCCCGAGGGCGACGCGCAGGAGGCGGAGACTGTGGTCGGCGAGGCCGAGGCGGCGCTCGCCGCATCGCGGCGCCGGCGGGAAGCAATGGGAGGTCTTCTGACCGATGGATAATCCCGGCTATATCGGCATCACGCGCATGAACGGCCTCGCCGACGAATTGCGCGCCGTGGCCAACAACATCGCCAACAGCTCCACGACCGGCTTTCGCGCCGAGGCGCTGGTGTTCGCCGAGGTGCTCGCCAAGGCCGACGTGGAGGGCGGCGCCATCGCGATGTCGGCGCCGCGCGCGCACTACACGCTGCAGACCGGCGGCGCGATGAAGGCCACCGGCGGCGACCTCGACCTCGCCATCGACGGCGACGCCTATTTCCAGGTGACGACGCCAGAGGGGCCCCGGCTGACCCGCGCGGGCTCCTTCACGCTGTCGCCGGAGGGCGAGGTGCTGACGCCGGACGGTCACGTCCTGCTCGATCAGGGCGGCGCGCCGGTCAACATCCCGCCGGGCTCGGGCAAGATCACCACCGGCCCGGACGGCGCGGTCTCGGCCGACGGCGCGCCGGTGGCGCAGATCGGCCTCTTCGCCGCCGACGCCAAGCGGATGCTGCGCCAGGACGGCGTGCTGTTCCGGATCGACGGCGAACCGGAGCCCGCTCTGGGCGCCAAGGTGCTGCAGGGCTTCATCGAGGGCAGCAACGTCCGACCGATGGTCGAGATGGCGCGGCTGATCGAGGTGCAACGCGCCTACGAGGCGGGCCAGTCCATTCTCGACATGGAGGACGACCGTCTTCGCAAGGCTGTGGAGACCCTCGGCCGAGTGAGCTGAACCCTAAACCGAATCCAGAAAGGAGTCCGGACAGATGCGCGCACTTTCGATCGCCGCGACGGGCATGCAGGCCCAGGAGACACGCGTCGAGGTCATCTCCAACAACCTCGCGAACATGGGCACCACCGCCTACAAGCCGCGCCGCGCGGAGTTCGCCGACCTCATCTACCAGCAGCCCCGCGTCGCGGGAGAGATCAACGCCGCCGACGGGACGGTGCTGCCCGGCGGCATCCAGCTCGGCATGGGCGCGCGGATGGTCTCGGTCGGCTACGACATGATCCAGGGCTCGCTGCTGCAGACCTCCGGCGAACTCGACCTCGCGATCCAGGGCAGCGGCTGGTTCGAGATCGAGCTGCCCACGGGCGAGACGGCCTACACCCGCGACGGCAACTTCAAGCGCAACGCCGACGGCCAGATGGTCACGTCGGAGGGCTACGTGCTCCAGCCGGAGATCGTCATCCCCGACGAGACGGTGAAGATCGCCATCAACCCCGAGGGCGAGGTCTACGCCTCGTTCCAGAACCAGGTCGAGCAGCAGCTGCTCGGGGCGATCACGCTGGCGGACTTCGCCAACGACCGCGGGCTCGAGCCGATCGGCGGCAACCTGCACCTGGAGACCGAGGCGTCGGGGCCGGCCAACATCGGCGAGCCGGGCGTCGACGGCCGTGGCGCGCTGCGCCAGGGCTACGTCGAGGAGAGCGCGGTCGACGCCGTGCGCGAGATCACCGAACTGATCGAGGCGCAGCGCGGCTACGAGCTCAACTCGAAGGTCATCACCGCGGCCGACCAGATGCTCGCCGCAACCGTGCAG
Source organism: uncultured Rhodobacterales bacterium (assembly GCA_964352995.1). GTDB lineage: Bacteria > Pseudomonadota > Alphaproteobacteria > Rhodobacterales > Rhodobacteraceae > Rubrimonas. Next base: position 3,308 of record CAYGUQ010000239.1, on the reverse strand, counting down.
GTGAGGTGAGCGGCTCATGACCCGAAACGCAGGCCAGAACGGCCGCGGCCTCGTCGCGCTGGCGCTCGCCGTCGCCCTTTTCGGGGCCGCGCCCGTTGCGCCCGTCGCTGCGCAGGAGGCCGTCAGCGCCGGCCAGACCGTCGTTGCGGCGCGGGCCATCCGCGCCCGCTCGCTGATCGGCCCCGCCGACGTCGAGCTGGAGGCGGGCGAGACGCCCGGCGCGCTCTCGGCGCTCGATCAGGCGGTCGGCATGGAGGCGCGCGGATCGATCTATCCCGGCAACCCGCTGCGGATGGGCGACGTCGGCCCGCCGGCGCTGGTGGACCGCAACGCCATCGTCACCATGCGCTACCAGCTCGGCCTCTTGGAGATCGAGGCGGAGGGCCGCGCGCTCGGCCGCGCCGGGCTCGGCGAGCGCGTGCGCGTGATGAACCTCGACAGCAAGGCCACCGTGACCGGCCGCGTCGCCGGCCCGAACGTCGTGGAGGTCAACTGATGGCGCGCGCGACGTCACGCCTGCCGGCGCTGGCGAGGAGCCTCGGCTGCGCCGCGGTCGCGCTGGGCGCGCTCGGCGGCTGCGCCGAGCGGCTCGACCATCTCGGCAAGCCGCCGACGATCACCGGCCCGGGGGCGCAGAACACGCCCCTGCCGCCGATCTCCGAGGCGCGCCGCGCCATCGCGCGGCCGGCGCCGATCGCCGAGCCCGAGTCCTATGCCGTCGCCTCGACATGGCGCTCCGGGCCCTCCTCGCTCTTCGGGGACCGGCGCGCGCGGACCGTCGGCGACATCCTCACCGTGGTCATCGACATCTCCGAAGAGGGGACCATCGACAACACCACGAACCGCTCCCGCTCCGGCTCCGAGAACATCGGCGTGACGGCGCTGCTGGGCCTGCCCTCGGTGGCCGCCACGGTGCTGCCCGCCGGCGCGGGGATCGACCCCGCCGTCGACCTCACCGGAAGCTCGGCCTCGGCCGGCGCCGGCAACATCTCGCGCTCCGAGGAGATCACGCTGCGCGTCGCCGCGACGGTGGTGGACGTGCTGCCCAACGGCCATTTCGTCATCGAGGGCAGCCAGGAGCTGCGCGTGAACTTCGAGCTGCGCGAGTTGCTGGTGGCCGGCGTCATCCGCCCCGAGGACGTCAGCCGCCGCAACGAGATCACCTACGACAAGATCGCCGACGCCCGCATCAGCTATGGCGGCCGCGGCCAGATCACCGACCTGCAGCAGCCGCGCTACGGCCAGCAGGTTCTCGACGTCATCATGCCGTTCTGAGCTGCGGAGGCCGTCGCCCATGAAGAAGATCGTGCTTCCCGCAGCCTTCGCCGTCGTCGGCCTCGTCGGGGGCGCGGCGGCCGGCTGGTTCCTCAAGCCGCCCCCGCCGCCGGAGCCCTGTCTCGACGACGAGGGCGTCGAGCTCGACGAAGCAGCCTGCGCCGCCATGGAGGCCGAGAAGGCGGCGGAGGCGGAGGAGCTCGCCCCGCCGCCCGAGGACCTGAAATACGACACGCCTTCGGAGTTCGTCGCCCTCGACCGCCAGTTCATCGTGCCGGTGATGGGCGAGACGCGGGTCGAGGCGATGATCATCGTAAGCCTCACCGTGGAGGTGGGGCAGGGGTCGACCGACTCGGTGCTCAGCCGCCAGCCCCGCGTGCGCGACAGCCTGCTGCGGGTGCTGTTCGATCACGCCTACTCGGGCGGCTTCGACGGCGCCTTCACCGCTGAGTACGTGATGCGGGACCTGCGCCGGAACCTGCTGAAGGCCGCGCGCAAGTCCGTCGGCCCCGACGTGCGCAACGTGCTGATCGCCGACATCATCCGGCAGGAGCAGTAGCGGCGCGCCGCGACCGACCCGACGCCCGGCGCCTGCAGACAGAGCGGCCCGCCTTCCGGGAGGAAGGCGGGCCGTTGTCGCTCCGGGAGGCGGGTGAGAGCGGTCTTCGGCGTCAGCCGGCTTCGCGCAGCGCGCTGACGTCGTTGGCCTTGACCGTGAACCCGCCGGCGAGCGTCAGTTCCGCCCCCGCGTCGCCGCGGCGCGCTTCGGTGACGCGACCCCAGGTCTCGGCCGGCCCCGTCTCGGCTTCGCCGCCCGGCAGGGTATAGCTGGCCTCGAACCGGTAGGCGCCGGGAGGCGCGTCGCCGCCGTCGGCGCGCTTGCCGTCCCATGTGACCTCGGTCTCGCCGGGCGTGAAGTCGATCTCGCGGACGGTGAAGCCGGTGTCGTCGAGCACCGTGATCCGCGCCTGCGTCGCGTCGGCGGGCGCGCCGCTGGGGTAGATCTTAACCTCGCCGCCGCTGTGGACCACGCCGCCGGCGGCGCGCACCTCGCGGCCGAGCCAGCTGCCGAGCGCGCCGACGTCCGAGCCGCCGAGGGTCTCCAGAATCGTCTCCAGAGTCCGGTTGCCGGCGATCTGCTGCTCGACGGCCGAGAACTGCGCGAGCTGCGCCACGAACTCGGTGGATTCGAGCGGCTGGAGCGGGTCCTGGTTCTCCATCTGCGTCGTCAGCAACTGGAGAAACATGTCGAAGTCGGCCGTCAGCGCGCTGGAGGCCGAGTCGGTCTTCGTGGTCGCGGCGGCGGCCGTCGGGTTGTTGACGGAGGCGGCGACGGTGGCTGTATCCATTGGGGTTCTCCCTGTCAGAGGCGGATGTCGAGCCGGTCGCCCGGCGAGCGCCTGACCGCGACCGGCGCGGCGGAGGCTGACTGTTCGGCGTCGCGGGCGTCGCGCGCCGTCTGGATCGGCGCGTCCGCCTGCTGGCGGCGCTGGCCGGAGAAGTCGAGATCGGCGCGGCCGAAACCCGCCGCCAGCAGCTCGCGCTGGAGGACGTCCGCGTTCCGCCGCATCAGCTCCAGCGTCTCGGGGCGGTCCGCGGAGATCTGCGCGCTGAGCGCCCCGTCCTCGATGCGCATGTGGATCATGACGCGGCCGAGTTCGGGCGGATCGAGGCGCAGCTCCACGCGGTCGCCGTCGCCTGCGGCCGCCATCGCCTGCGCCGCGGCGCGCAACTGCGCGTGCGGCGGGCCCGTGAGCACGACCGGCTGCGGCGGATCGAGCCTGCCGGCGCCGGGCTGGGGCGCGCTGAGCGCGGGATCGACCGCGGCCGCATGGGCGGTGAGCGCCTCGCCCCCCGCGCCTGCGAGCGCTTCTCCGCCGATCGAGCCGGTTCGCCCGCAGACGGCGGCGCCGACCGCCGCCGCGCAGCGCGTCGCGCTGACGAACGCCGCGGCCGGCGGATACGCCATCAACGGCGGCGCGGCGGCGGCCGTCGGGTTGTTGACGGAGGCGGCGACGGTGGCTGTATCCATT
>CAYGUQ010000238.1:0-6812 GCA_964352995.1 uncultured Rhodobacterales bacterium | reverse complement strand
GCGCGCCGGAGCTTCCAGTTCTCCAAGCGCTGAGGCGCCGGAACGAGAACGCGAAGAACGGAAACGGCCCGCCTTTCGGCGGGCCGTTTGCTTTCCGGGAGCGTCAGGCGCGGCGCGCCATGCTGGCGGGAAAGACCTCAGGACGTGCGGGCGTGGGCCGAGGCGGCGGCGTCGTCGATGGCCCCGAGCGTCGCGTCCCACGCCAGCAGGATCGAGGCGTGGCGGTTCTTGTAGTCGGCGGCGGGGCGCAGCGCCTCGAGCCCGTCGAAAGGCGCGGCCGGCGGCTCGCCGCCCTGCTTCAGCATCGCCTTGAGCGCGTCGCGGGCGACGGCGATCTCCTCGCGCGTGCGGCCGATCACGGCCCCGCCGAGCACCGAGGCGGAGGCCTGACCGAGGGCGCAGGCCTTGACGTCCTGCCCGAAACTGGCGATCCGATCACCCTCAATCGTCACGTCCACAGTGACGGTCGAGCCGCAGAGGGGGGAGCGCTTGGTGGCGCTGCCGTCCGGCGCATCGAGCCGCTCGGCGTGCGGCAGGTCGGCCGCAAGCGCAAGGATGCGACGCGAGTAGAGCTGGATCAGATCCTGACCGTCAGCCATGTTCAGGCTCCGTGCACGTATCTCCGGATCAGTTAGATAGCGCGGCGGGCGCGAATGTTAAAGCGCGCGCTTGCAAAGGTGAAAGGTGGCAGATGCCAGAGCCGTTCGACCCCGCCTCGCTGAAGTTCGACGCCGCCGGGCTCATCACGGCCGTGGCGCAGCAGCACGACACCGGCGAGGTGCTCATGGTCGCCTGGATGAACGCCGAGAGCGTCGCGCGCACGCTTGCGGAAGGGCGCGTCGTCTACTGGTCGCGCTCGCGCAAGGCGTTCTGGCGCAAGGGCGACACGTCGGGCCATGTGCAGCGGCTGGTGGAGATGCGGCTCGACTGCGACCGCGACACGCTGCTGTTGCTTGTCGATCAGAGCGGGCCGGCCTGCCACACCGGACGGCGCTCCTGCTTCTTCACCGCGCTGCGCGACGGGGCGGAGACCGAGATCTGAGGCGTTCAGTCCACCGGCAGGCCAAGCCGCGCGCGGATCTCGGCGGGCGTCGCGCCGGCGTCGCGCAGCGAGGCGAGCGACCGCGCGTCGTCGCGCTTGGCGAGCCGGCGGCCGGTCTCGTCGCGGATCAGCCGATGGTGGCGCCAGACGGGCGGGGCGACGTCGAGCAGCGCCTGCAGCAGGCGGTGGAGCGGAGCGGCCTCGAAGAGGTCTTCGCCGCGGGTGACGCAGGTCACGCCCTGCGCCGCGTCGTCCACGACGACGGCGAGGTGATAGGCGGCGAAGCCGTCCTTGCGGGCGAGCACGACGTCGCCGAGCGTCCGCAGCAGGGCCGCAGGGTCGAGCGGCAGTCGGCCGGTCTCGCCCCTGGGGCCGGCGCCGATCTCATCGACTGCGAGGCCCTTCGGGGCGGCGGCGAGCGCGGCGGCGAGGTCGAGGCGCAGCGCGGCGGGCCTCGACAGGTCGACCGCGGCGCCGCGGCAGGTTCCGGGATAGACGGCGGGCGCGTCGCCCTCCTGCGGCGCGGCCGCCGCGGCGATGTCGGCGCGGGTGCAGACGCAAGGGTAGAGCAGCCCGCGCGCGGCGAGCCTGTCGAGCGCATCGCGGTAGGCGACGGCGCGGGCGGACTGGCGCATCACCGGCGTCTCCCAGCGCAGGCCGAGCCAGGCCATATCGCGGAAGATCGCCTCGACGAACGCCTCGCGCGCGCGGCCTGCGTCAAGATCCTCGATGCGCACCAGAAAACGCCCGCCGCCGGCGCGGGCGGCGTCGTGGGCCGTGATCGCCGAGAAGGCGTGGCCGAGATGCAGCAGGCCGGTGGGGCTGGGGGCGAAGCGCTCGACCGGCGCCTTCCCGCGAAGGGCGTCGCCGGGCGGCATGGGATTGCGGCTCAGTCGAAAAGTTCGTCCATGTCCGGGCCGCGGGGCGGCTCGGCGTCGGCCATGGCTGCCGCCAGCCCGCCGGGCATCGCCACGTCCTGACGGCCCGAGAGCAGCCCGGCTTCGCGCAGCTCTTTTAGCCCCGGCAGGTCGGTCGCCGCGCTCAGGCCGAAATGGTCGAGGAAGCCCTGCGTCGTGATGAAGGTCGCGGGCCGGCCGGGGGAGAAGCGGCGGCGGCCGAGCTTCACCCAGGCGAGCTCCAGCAGCAGGTCGAGCGTGCCTTTCGAGACGGCGACGCCGCGGATCTCCTCGATCTCGGCGCGGGTGACGGGCTGGTGGTAGGCGACGATGGCCAGCGTCTCCATCGCAGCGCGGCTTAGGCGACGCGTCTCGCTCTGCTCGCGATTCATCAGGAAACCGAGGTCTGGGGCGGTGCGGAAGGCCCAGGCCTCGCCGACGCGGCAGAGCGTGACGCCTCGGCCGTCATAGCGCGCTTGCAGCCGGGCGAGGGCGGCGGCGGGGTCGGCGCCCTCCGGCAGGCGCTCGGCCAGCGCGCGCGGGGTCAGCGGTTCGGCGCTGGCGAAGAGCAGGGCCTCGACCATGCGCTCCTGCTCCGCCTCCTGCGGGGCGTCGAACAGACCTTGCGAGGGGGTGTGGTTCATGACGGCTGCTCCGCGTCGAAGGCTTTGGCGCGCAGGTAGACCGGGGCGAAGGGCGCGTCCTGCTTGAGCGAGAGCACGCCCCTGCGCGCGAGCTCCAGCGTCGCGGCGAAGGTGGAGGCGCAGGCGCTGCGGCGGCGCTGCGGGGTCGTGAGCCAGTCGGCCGGCAGCATCGCGGTCAGCGCGCGCCAGTCGTCGGCGGTGACCGCGAGCATCCGCTGGAGCCGCGCGAAGGCGTCCTCCAGCGTCAGCACCGCGGGGCGTTTCATGTGCAGCGGCTCGTAGGCGTCGCGCGTCTTCACCGAGGCGTAGGCGCGCAGCAGGTCCATCAGGTCTGCCTTCCACTCGGTCGTTGTGGTCTGGCCGGCCGTCTCGGGCGCGCCGCGGGCGAAGCGGTCGCGGCCCATCAGGTCGCCGCCGAAAAGGCGCGCGGCGGCGCGGCGCATCGCCTCCAGCCGCTCAAGCTGGAAGGCGAGCCGCGCAGCCATGTCCTCGGCGCTCGGGCCGGGGCCCTGGGCGGGCTGCGGCAGCAGCAGGCGGGACTTCAGGAAGGCGAGCCAGGCCGCCATCACGAGATAGTCGGCGGCGAGTTCGATGCGCAGGCGCTCGGCGGCGGCGACGAAGGCGAGGTAGCGCTCGGCGAGCTGGAGCACCGAGACGCGGCGCAGATCCACCTTCTGGCTGCGCGCCAGCGTCAGGAGCAGGTCGAGCGGGCCTTCGAACCCGTCCACGTCGACGACGAGGGCCTCGGCGTCGGGGTCCATGGCCGACGGCGCGAGGCCGTCGGGCGCAAAATCATCCGGCATCGGCGAGCTCCATGCGCGTGGCGGCGGCCGGGCGGGCGGCGAGCGCGGCGTCGGCGCGCGCGCTGGCGCGGCCGGTCAGTCTCGGCGCCGCCTCGGCGACCGCCTCCATCTCGGCGCGGTCTCCCGTGCAGTGGAGAACGACGTCGCAGCCGGCCCGCAATGCGCGGTCCGCGCGGTCGCCGATCGGGCCCTGCAGCGCGCCCATCGAGATGTCGTCGGTCATCAGCAGGCCGTCGAAGCCGATCTCGCCGCGGATCATGTCGATCACCTTGGGCGAGAAGGTGGCGCAGGCGTCGGGGTCGATCGCCGGCAGCATCAGGTGCCCGGTCATCGCCATCGCGGCGTCGGCGTTGGCGCGGAACGGCGCGAAGTCCACGGCGCGCAGGTCTTCCAGCGGCGCGTCGATCACCGGCAGCGCCTTGTGGCTGTCGACCCGGCCGCGGCCGTGGCCGGGGATATGCTTGACGACGGCGCTCACGCCGCCCTCCGCCATCGCCTCGCGGATCGCCCGGCCGTAGCGGGCGACGGCGGCGGCGTCGTCGCCCAGCGTGCGGGGCGTCAGGAACGGGTGGCAGCCGGGCGCGGCGACGTCGAGCACCGGCGCGCAGTTCACGTCGACGCCGCTCGCGGAGAGCTCCTGCGCGATGGCGCGGTAGCGCTCGCGCAGCATCGCCTCGCGCCCCTGCGGCGGCGTGGCGGCGATGTGGTCGGCGACGTCGGGCCAGTCGCGCCAGTGCGGCCCGCGCAGCCGCGCGACGCGGCCGCCCTCCTGATCGATCAGGATCGGCGCGTCGCGGCCAACGGCGTCGCGCAGGCTGGCGCAGAGCGCGGAGAGCTGCGCCGGCGTCTCGACGTTGCGGGCGAAGAGGATGAAGCCCCAGGGGTCGGCGGCCCTGAAGAAGTCGCGCTCCACGGGCGTCGGCGCCGGGCCGGCGAGGCCGAAGATCGCGGCGCGGGCGGCGGAGCCCACCGTCAGCTCCGCGGCACGATGCAGTCGAGCCCGCGCTCCTTGAGGGCCTCGCACATCGCGCGGGCCTCGGCGTCGCTGGCGAAGGGGCCGGCGCGCAGGCGGTGCAGGGTGCGGGTGGAGCCGGCGACGGGCGAGACGACCGGGCCGTGACCGGCGAGACCGAGGCAGCAGCCGCCGCGCCGACAGGCGCTCCGGCGCCGAGGGCGGCCAGCGCGCTCGGCTCTTCCGCCGGCGGCGCCTCGACCGCGACGGCGTCGCGGCCGGCGGCTGCGGCGCGGGCGACCTCGACGTCCTCGGCGACGGGCGTCTCGGCGGGCGGCGCCAGCGTCACCGGGCGCTCGGGCGCCGACGCGCCCTCCATCAGATCGTAGACCGAGCGGCCCTGATGGGCGAAACGCGCGCCGCCGGGGTCTTCCGGACGCACCTTCGCCGGGCCTTCGACGGCGCGGATCACGGGCACGTCCGAGGCGTCCCGCACGCCCAGACGGTAGGTCCACGCGACCACCAGCCCCAGCACCACCAGCGACGCGACCGCGGCGGCGGCGGCGCTCAGCCGGCCGACGCCGCGCGTCTCCACGTCGTCATACGCTTCATAGACCTGGGAATCGTCCCGCATGGGCCGTTGCGCCTGTTCCTGCCCGCGGCTGCGCCTGTCGCCTTTCGGCGCAGCGCATCCTGACGGTCGCCTGCTCGAGACCCCGACCGCCGGCAGCTTGACGCTACATTTCGTCCAGCGGGGTCACGCCAAGCATACCAAGACCAGCCGAAATCACAACCGAAACGGCGGAGGCGAGCGCGATGCGGGCCGCGTTCCCCGACGCGTCGCCCTCCTGCACCACACGCAGGGCGGGTTCGTCGCGCCCGAGGTTGTAGAGGCTGTGGAAGGTCGAGGCGAGATCGTAGAGGTAGAAGGCCACCCGGTGCGGCTCGGCGGCCTCGGCGGCCTGCTCCACCTGCCGCGGCCACTCCGCGAGCTTGCGCGCCAGCGCGATCTGCGCGGGATGGACGAGCGGGGCGAGATCGGCCCGGGCGAGCGCGTCGAGGTCCACCCCCTGCGCCGCCGCCAGCTTCCGCATCGAGGCGACGCGGGCGTGGGCGTACTGCACGTAGAAGACCGGATTGTCCTTCGACTGCTCGACCGCCTTGGCGAAATCGAAGTCGAGCGCGGCGTCGTTGCGCCGGGTGAGCATGGTGAAGCGGGCGACGTCGGGCCCGACCTCCTCCACCACCTCGCGCAGCGTCACGAACGTGCCGGAGCGCTTGGACATCTTCACCGGCTCCCCGGCGCGGAACAGCTTCACGAGCTGGCAGAGCTTCACCTCCAGCGGCACCTTGCCGCCCGAGACGGCCGAGACCACCGCCTTGAGGCGCTTGACGTAGCCGGCGTGGTCCGCGCCCAGCACGTCGATCAGCAGGTCGTAGCCGCGGCTCACCTTGTCGAAGTGATAGGCGATGTCGGGCGCGAAGTAGGTCCAGGCGCCGTCGGACTTCTTGAGCGGCCGGTCCATGTCGTCGCCGAAGACGGTCGAGCGGAACAGCGTCTGCGGGCGCGGCTCCCAGTCCTCCGGGGTCTTGCCCTTGGGCGGCTCCAGCGTGCCGACATAGATGAGATCGTCGCCCTGCAGCTTCGCAAGCGCGGTCTCGACGCGGCCCTCGCGGGCGAGCTGCGCCTCGGACTGGAAGTGGTCCATCTCCACGCCGAGCGCCTTGAGGTCGGCGCGGATCATGGTCAGCATCGCGTCGATGGCGAAGGCGCGCACTTCCGGCAGCCACGCCTCCTCGGGCTGGTCTAGCAGGGCGCGGCCATGCGTCCGCGCCAGCGTCTCGCCGACCGGGCGCAGGTAGTCGCCCGGGTAGAGGCCGGCGGGGATCTCCACCGTCTCGCCGAGCGCCTCGCGGTAGCGCAGGAAGGCGGAGCGGGCGAGCACGTCGACCTGCGCGCCGGCGTCGTTGATGTAGTACTCGCGCGTCACGTCCCAGCCGGCGAAGGCCATCAGCCCCGCCAGCGCGTCGCCGAAGACGGCGCCGCGGGCGTGGCCGACATGCATGGGCCCGGTGGGGTTGGCCGAGACGAACTCGATGTTGACGCGCTTGCCGGCGCCCAGCGTCGCGCGGCCGTAGTCGGGGCCTGCTTCGAGCGCGGTAGCGACGGCGCCGCGCCAGACGTCGGCAGAGAGCCGCAGGTTGATGAAGCCGGGTCCGGCGATCTCGGCGGCCTCGACGCGCGGGTCCTCCGCCAGCCGCGGGGCGAGCGACTCCGCCAGCGCGCGCGGGTTCATCCGCGCCGGCTTCGCGAGCGCCATGGCGGCGTTGGTGGCCATGTCGCCATGGGACGCGTCGCGCGGCGGCTCGACGGCGACGGCGGCGAGGTCGAGCCCCTCGGGCAGGACGCCGTCGCCGGAGAGGGCGACGAGGTTCTCGATCACGAGGGCGCGGATGTCGGCGAAGAGGTTCATG
>CAYGUQ010000237.1:0-6825 GCA_964352995.1 uncultured Rhodobacterales bacterium | reverse complement strand
TCGGCGCGATGCGGATGGCGATGCGCGGCGTCGGCCAGCGCTGGGGCGACGGCTTCTCGCCGAGGCCCATGGCGCTTCCGAGGCTGCAGCGCGCGCCGCAGGGCAAGGTCTTCAACATCTTCTTCCGGCCCAAGGTCGAGCTGTACGAGAAGGCGAACGACGCCGTCGTGCTGCTGCGCGAGATCGGCCGTCTCGGCGAGATGCGGGTGATCTGCGACCTCGCCGCCGTGCCCCTGCTCGACCAGCTCGATCCTCTCGGCGCCTGCCTGGCGTTCGACATCAAGCTCAGGACGGAGAAGGACGACCGCGCCGTCCGCGACGTCTTCGAGTTCTGCGAGGAGGACTGCGAGCTCACCATCGCGCCCAGCGAGGACGATGAGGAGATCATCGCGCCGCCCGCCGCGCCGGCCGGACCCACGGAGGCGGAGACGGCTCTCCTGCGCTCCTTTCGCCCCGCGGAGGTGACGCCGGAGCCCGAGCCTGAGCCGGAGCCCGCCGCTGCGTCCGCTCCCGCGGCCGACGCGCCGAAGGCCGGCGCCAAGGCCGAGGAAGCCGCCCAGGCGCGCGCCGCCGCCGCCGCGCCCGGCCCCACCATCCGCGTCGATCTCGACCGCGTGGACCGCCTGATCAACCTCGTCGGCGAGCTCGTCATCAACCAGGCGATGCTGGCGCAGGCGGTGAAGGGCGGCGAGGGCGACAGCGACCCCGCGATCTCGAGCGGCCTCGACGAACTGGATCAGCTGACGCGCGAGATCCAGGAAAGCGTCATGGCGATCCGCGCGCAGCCGCTCAAACCGCTGTTCCAGCGCATGAGCCGGATCGTGCGCGAAGTCGCCGACGCGACGGGCAAGAAGGTCAAGCTGGTCACCGAGGGCGAGTGGACCGAGGTCGACAAGACCGTCGTTGAGCGTCTCGCCGACCCGCTGACCCACATGATCCGCAACGCCATCGACCACGGGCTGGAGAAGCCCGAGAAGCGCGTCGAGGCGGGCAAGCCGGAAGAGGGCGTCGTCCGCCTCGCGGCGGCGCACCGGTCGGGGCGCGTGGTGATCACGATCTCCGACGACGGCGCCGGCGTGAACCGCGACAAGGTCAAGGAGATCGCGGCGTCCAAGGGGCTCATCCCCGCCGACGCGCAGCTCACCGAGAGCGAGATCGACAACCTGATCTTCCTGCCGGGCTTCTCGACCCAGACCAACGTCTCCGCCATCTCGGGGCGCGGCGTTGGCATGGACGTCGTGAAACGGTCGATTCACGCGCTTTCGGGCCGCATCTTCCTGAAGTCGCAGCGCGGCAAGGGCTCGGAGTTCACGCTCTCGCTGCCGCTGACCCTCGCCGTGCTCGACGGGATGGTCGTCGCCGTGGAGGGCCAGACCCTCGTGGCGCCGCTCAGCGCCATCGTCGAGACGCTGAGCCTCGATCCCTCAAAGCTGCGCCCCTTCGGCGAGAACGGATGCGTGCTCGCCGACCGCGACGGCTTCGTGCCGCTGATCGACACGGCCTCGGAGCTCGGCTTCCGCGGCCAGCGCAACCCCGCAAGCCTCGAGAAGGGCGTCGCTCTGATGGTCGAGAGCGAGGGCGGCGGCCGCACCGCGCTGGTCGTGGACGAGATCCAGGACCAGCGGCAGGTCGTGATCAAGAGCCTCGAGACCAACTACGGTCGCGTGCCCGGCGTCGCCGCCGCAACCATTCTCGGGGACGGGCGCGTCGCGCTCATCCTCGACGTCGACGCGCTCGTCGCCCGCGCCAAGGGCGCCCAGAACGCCGATCCCTTTCTCGCAGCAGCCGGGTGAAAACAATGACCCAAGCCAAAGAAGCCTCCGCCAACATGCCCAAGGAGCTGGTGGCGTTCCGTATCGGCGCCCAGGAGTACTGCATCGACATCATGGCGGTGCGGGAGATCCGGGGCTGGACGCCGGCGACGACGTTGCCCCATGCCCCGCACTTCGTGCAGGGCGTGATCAACCTGCGCGGCGCCGTGCTGCCGATCGTCGACCTCTCCTCGCGGCTGGGCCTCGGGGAGGCGGAGCCGACGGCCCGCCACGTCACGATCGTCACGCAGATCGGCGAGCAGGTCATGGGCCTGCTGGTGGATGCGGTGTCGGACATCCTCAACATCACGGCCGACCAGCTGCTCCCGACGCCCGAGGTCGCCTCCGAAACGACGCGCCAGTTCGTCAAGGGCGTGTTCGCGCTGGAGGGCCGGATGATCAGCCTCATCGAACTCGACCAGGTTCTGCCGAGCTTCGACCGAGAGGCCGCCTGAGGTGAGCGCGCCCAGCGCCCAAGCGGCCGCGATGTCCGCCGCCGAGATTTCGCGGGACGCTGCGCCCCGCGAATTCTCCTTCAGCGCGGCGGAGTTCGGCGAGATCGCCAGGCTCCTCCGGGCCGAGGCGGGCATCGACATGCCGCCTGCGAAGGAGCCGCTCGTCTACGCGCGCCTGGCCAAGCGCCTGCGCACGCTCGGGCTCCGCACGTTCAAGGAGTACCTGGCCCTCGTCACCGAGGCCGGCTCCCCCGAGCGTGCGCAGATGCTGGCCGCGCTCACCACGAACGTCACCCGCTTCTTCCGCGAGCCGCATCATTTCGAGGATCTGCGCCGCAAGGTGCTGCCGCCGCTGGCGGCGCGCGCCAAGGCCGGCGGACGCGTGCGCATCTGGTCGGCGGGCTGCTCCACGGGCATGGAGACCTACTCCATCGCCATGTGCGTGCTGGAGGCGATCCCCGACGCGCCGAGTCTCGACGTGAAGATCCTCGCGACGGACATCAACCCGAAGGTGCTCGCCGAAGGCGCTGCGGGCCGCTATCCCGCCGACGCATTGCGGGACGCGCCCGACGTCCTGCGGTCGCGCACCTTCGAGAGCGTGGAGGGCGGGCAGCTTCAGGCCAGCGCGGCGATGAGGTCGCTCATCACCTTCCGCGAGCTCAACCTGATGGGCGACTGGCCGATGAAAGGGCCCTTCGACATCCTGTTCTGCCGCAACGTCGCGATCTATTTCGACGAGGAGACGCAACAGCGGCTGTGGAAGCGCTTCGCCGACCTCCTGCCGCCGGGCGGCCGGCTCTGCATCGGCCACTCCGAGCGCATCGCGGGGCCGGCGTCGGCCATGCTGATCAGCGACGGCGTGACCTCCTACGAACGCAGCGGGGGCTGAGACACATGGCCCGGCGTCCAACCAAGTTGATCGCCATCGGCGCCTCGACGGGGGGCGTCGAGGCTCTGGTGACGGTGCTGTCGCGGTTTCCCGCGAACACGCCGCCGACGGTGGTGGTGCAGCACATGCCCCAGCACTTCACGGGCAGCTTCGCCATGAGGCTCGACACGCTCTGTGCGCCGATCGTCGCGGAGGCGTGGGACGGCGCGCCGCTGGAGCACGGCCGGATCTATGTGGCGCCGGGCGGACCCACGCATCTCGAAGTCGAGTGGGGGGCCGTGCGCTGCGTGCGCCTGACGCCGACGCCGCCGGTCAACCGTCACCGACCCTCGGTGGACGTGACCTTCCACAGCATCGCGCGGGCGGGCGCCTCCGGCGTCGTGGCCGCGCTTCTCACCGGAATGGGGCGGGACGGCGCCGAGGGGCTGCGCGCAATCCGCGCGGCCGGCGGCCGCACCATCGCACAGGATCGCGCGACATCCGTCGTCTTCGGCATGCCGCGCGCCGCAATCGAGATCGGAGCGGTCGACTACGGCACTCCGCTCGAGTCTGTCGCCGACGAAATCTTTGAAAACGAAGTCGCAACGAAGGAGGCCATCTGATGGCGCTGAAGGAACTTCTCGAAGTCGCGGTCGTCGACGACACGTCGGTGAGCCGTGGCCTGCTGGTCGCCGCCCTCGAAGAGATCGGCCTCCGGAACATCGAAATCTACAAGAACGGCCAGGAGGCTCTCGACGGGCTGAAGCGCCATCCGCGGCATCTCGTGATCTCGGACATGAACATGCCGAAGCTGGACGGTCTGCAGCTTCTCGAGGCGCTGCGCGGGCATGAGCCCACCAGCCAGGTCGGCTTCGTCCTCGTCACGGGCCGCAGCGACGCGACGCTGATCGAGCGTGGCCGCCAGTTCCGGATGAACAACTATCTGGAAAAGCCGATCGATGCGCCGAAGATGAAGCGTTGCATCGAGGCCATCGTCGGTTCGATCGACTGACGGCGCGCCCAGTGTCCTCGAAGCGCATCACCGTCATCCAGGGCGAATGGGTCGTCACGCGCGACCCTGAAGTCGTGCTGACGACCGTCCTCGGCTCCTGCGTCGCAGCGTGCATGCGCGACGCGGAGGCCGGGGTCGGCGGCATGAATCACTTTCTCTTGCCGGACGGCGGAGAGGGCGCGCGGAAGGGCGAGGCGGAACGCTACGGCGTCCACCTCATGGAGCTTCTCGTGAACGGCCTGCTGAAGCAGGGCGCGCGCCGTGAAAGACTGGAGGCGAAGCTGTTCGGCGGCTGCGCCTTCATGTCCGGTCGGTATGCGGTGGGCGCGAGAAACGCCCAGTTCGCCGAGCAGTTCCTGCGCGATGAGGGCATCGCGTACCTCGGCGGCAGCGTCGGCGGCTCACAGGGGCGGCGCATCGAGTACTGGCCGGTGACGGGCAGGGCGCGACAGATCTTTCTCAAGGTCGACGCCACGCCTCCGCCGCAGCCGAAACCCGTGCGCCGCGAACCCGTCGGCGGCGACATCGAACTGTTCTGACGCAAGAGCAAGCCGGCAGGAGCGAGCCAATGAGCCGAACCGTGACGACGCCCGACTGGGCGCGCCCCGAATCCGATGGCGTCGAGCCTGCCCTCGGCGAAGCCTCGCCCCGTCCGCATCCGCTCGCGGACCCGCGGGAACAGGACGGCGCGCAGGACGTGGCGCCGGTCGCCGCCTATCTGATGAGCGCGTCGGTGGAGCTTCGCGCGCTTCAGAAAACGGCGTCGGACCTCGAAGCGGCCGTAGGCGACCTCGTCGCCCACGCCAACGCGCACATGCTGCCGCATTTGCGCGGGCTGCAGGAGCTCGACCGGCTCTCCCAGCATCTGGGCGGCCTGTCGGACTTCCTGGAGACCCTGAGCGAGCAGTCGGGAGCCGGCGGAAGGATCGACGCGGGACCCGCGCTCTCGCGCATCAAGCTCGGGCGGCTCGCCGACGCGCTGGCGGGACGCGCGCCTCATACGGGGTGGCCGGGAGACCAGAGCGGCGGCGACGTCGACCTTTTCTGACCGCGCGCGCCGCGACATCCCCCGCCAGGGCTCGGCGCGGCCGGGCGCCCCGCGCGGCCATTTCCTTCAAGCGACGGGGATTTCCGAGCAGTCGAGAGCGCTGCGGTCGCGCCGCACGACCTCGACGCTGTCGCCGCCCTCGAAGGGTTCGGCTGCGACGCCGCGGGGCGTGCGCCAGATCCGCCAGCACGAGAAGGCGTCGGCGTAGAGGAAGCAGACGCCGTCGTCGCGGCCGCTCCAGAACCCCCGGACGCAGGGGCCGCCTTCCGGTTTCCAGAGAACTTCTCCGCCCTCGAAGTAGCGCTCGGCGCCGAAGGGGCGGCTGTTCTCCTCGAAATGCAGCGTCCAGCCCTCGCTGAAGGCGCGGAACTCCTCGGGCGACATCCGTCGCCGCGCGTCGTCCGCCGTCGCGTCGGCGGCGGAGGCGACGACGCGGAGCAGCAGCGCGACGAGGATGACGCCCGACCTGACGACCATCCCGAGACCGTAGCGGCCGCGCCGCGCGCCGTCGAGAAGCGCGCGGGTTTGAGCCTGGTCAAGGCGCCCGGCGCGGCGGCGTGGCCGCATGGCGCGATGCGTCGCTCTGGCGTATCCTGACGCGACAAAAGAGATGGGAGGCTGCGGCCATGTCGGACGCGAATGCAGGGACTGACGATCTCGTCGGCTCGCGCGTGGTGGGCGAACTGGCGCGCCGGGCGCCGACGATCCGGACGATCACCGTCGAGGACGTTTCCGCCGCGCTGCGCGAAGGGGCCGACGACTTCCGGGCGATGCCGGCTTTCGGCATGGCGATCGGGCTTCTCTTCGCCCTCGGCGGCATGGCGATGCTGGCGCTGGCCTACAAGTACGACATGGTGGTGCTGGTCTTCCCGATGCTGGCGGGCTTCGCGCTGATCGGCCCCTTCGCCGCGATGGGGCTCTACGAGGCCAGCCGGCGCCGCGACGCGGGCCGGACGGTGGGCCTCGGCGACCTCTTCAACGTCCGCCGCGCGACGACGAACGTGAACATCCTCTTCCTCGGCTTCATTCTGCTTTTCGCCGTCTTCGTCTGGCTGCGGGTGGCGCTGCTGATCTACGCGCTCTTTTTCGGCATGTCGCCGCCGCCCATCGGTCACCTGCTGGAGGACATCTTCACGACGACGCGCGGCTTCACATTCCTGCTGATCGGCAACGCCGTCGGCGCCGGGTTCGCCTTCGTCGTCTTCTCGATCACCGTCGTCTCCTTCCCCTACATGCTGGAGAAGGACGTCGACCCGGTGACGGCGGTGGCGCTTTCGGTCTCTGCGGTGGCGAAGAACCTGATGCCGCTGCTCGGCTGGGGGCTGTTCGTCGCCATCGCGCTGGCGGCCTCCTGGCTGCCGTTCTTCCTCGGCCTGATCGTCGTGCTGCCGGTTCTGGGGCACGCCACCTGGCGGCTCTACAAGCGGATGGTCGTGCATCCCGCCTGAAACGTCGCCCGTGCGCAGCCGCCGCGTCAGCTTGAGAGCGGCGGCTCGCAGCTCAGCGGCTCCGTCGTGATGCGCTCGATCACCTGCTCCACGCCGTCGCCCAGCGGCAGCGCCAGCAGCTTGTCCCCACGGCGCACGTGGCGGAAGCAGTCCATGCCCGTGTACGAGAAGCAGAAGACGCCG
>CAYGUQ010000236.1:5259-6836 GCA_964352995.1 uncultured Rhodobacterales bacterium | reverse complement strand
CAGCCGACGACGCGCTCGGAACGCCGGCCCGCGGCGCTCCGCTTCGGCATGCGCGAGGTCGCCGAGGCCCCGGGCGGCGCCGGCGCGTCGCGGGGAGCGCTCGCAGGCGCCTCAGGCGGCGCCGGGCGCGCGCTGCGGCTGGCGGAGGCTCTGCGAGAAGGCGGTCGCCATCTCCATCGTCGCGCGGGTCTGCTCGCCGCAGATGGCGGAGAGCTGCCCCATCTCCTCGGAATACTGCCGCGCCGCGTCGCGCAGGAAGTCGCCATAGGCCTGGAAGACGTCCTGCGGCGTGCGGCACTCGACGAGCCTCTGCGCGGCGAGCCGGTCCTGCTCGACGCGCTGGCCGGCGAAGCGCAGCATCTCGCCGCCCATCTCGGCCACCTGAAGCAGCATCCGGGCCTGCGCCTCCGTCGCCGCCGCCATGCCCTTGCGGCTCGCCTCCAGCATCGCTTCGAGGTTCATGGAGGCCCTGGGCTCCGCGCGGTGGGCGCCGAAGGCCGGGCCGGCGTCATGTCTCGTCATGGCGTTTCTCCGTGGATTCGCCGCGTACGGCTGCCCGTTAAACTTGGCGGAGCGGGCGCCGCCCGCCTTGATCGGGCGCAATTCCCGCGCCGAACGCCCCTAGCGGCCCATCAGCACCGGCGCCGGCGCGTCGGCGAGAATGTCCGCCGTCACGCCGCCGAGGATCAGCTCCCGCAGCCGCGAGTGGCCGTAGGCGCCCATCACCAGCAGGTCGCTCGCCGTGTCGAGGACGCGCCGGCGCAGCGCGTCGCTCGTCGCCCTGCCCGCCGGCGCGATGGTCGAGACGCCGACCGAAAGCCCGTGGCGCGCCAGCATCAGCGCGAGGCCCTCGCTCGACGTCGCCTGATCGCCGCTGGGATCGACGAGGACGATCTCGACCGCCGCGGCGGCGCGCAGGAACGGCATCGCCCCGCGCACCGCGCTCAGCGCCTCGCGGCTGTCGTCCCACGCGATCAGAACCCTCTGCGCGGATATCCGCCGCTGCGCCGCCGGCAGCACGAGCGTCGGCGCCCCGGCCTCGAAGAGCGCGCCGTGCAGGATGGCGCCCTGCGCCGCGTCCGCGCCGGCGGGGCCGGGCTGGGACAGCACGATCAGGTCCGCGAAGCGGGCCAGCCGCCCGATCAGCGGCGCCAGGCCGGTCTCCATCGCCGCGAGCGGCTCCACGTCGAAGGGCACGCCTTCGTGGGCGAGCGCGTCCTCCACCCTTCCGGCGCGCGCCTCGGCGTCGCGGAGGTTCTGCGTGAAGACCTCGGCCATCATGGCCCCGCCGTCGTCGGCCATGGCGAGGATCGCCGGCATCGGCAGGTCGCCGAAGGCCAGCACGCTGAGATGCGCGTCGAACTGGCGGGCGAGCTCGGCGGCGCACGCCACCTGGCCCCGCGTGCGCTCCTCGTCGTCGGCGATCGTCATGATGGTCTTGTACATGTCGCCTTTCCTCCGATCAGACCGTGCGGCCTCAGCCCGCGGCGCGCGGGTGCTCGCGCGCGAAGAGCGCATAGGTGTGGACGAGTTGCCGGGCGTGGCGCGCGTCGCCCGCCGCGATGGCGGCGCGGATG